>NZ_JBFEFH010000010.1:0-214320 GCF_040717455.1 Tautonia sp. JC769 | reverse complement strand
ATCGTCGGACTTCGCAACTGTCAACTTGAAACAGCCCTGCCCTGGCCATCGACCCTCTTCGCGCCGGTCGCACCGCGCGGTATGATCGTCCGCTTCGCCAGGAACACCGGACCCTTTGAAGCACCGGGCCAGTCGCCCGGTCCCGGCCACCGGCGAGTTCGTCCCCCAAGCGGCCAGGACCGCCATCGCTGGTACAGGGTTTTTCCGCGCGAGCCTCGTGCCGGAAAAAAACTCGCGATGGCCGATTGTCCGGCCCAAGAGAGTCGAATCGAGCGCCATGTACGCCATTTTCGAGGACGGTAGCCACCAGTTCCGCGTCAGCGAGGGCGACCTCGTGACCGTCGATCGCCGCGACGGAGACGACGGCGACGAGATTCTTTTCGAGAAGGTCCTGCTCATCGCCGGCACCGACGGCGAGCCGACGATCGGCGCCCCGGTCGTCGACGGGGCCCAGGTGGTCGCCAAGGTGGTCCGCCAGTTCCGCGACAAGAAGATCGTCATCCGCAAGTTCCGCCGCCGCAAAGGCTACCGCCGCAAGCGCGGTCACCGGCAGTCCTTCACCACGGTCCAGATCGTCAGCATCAAGACCGCCTGAGTGACGTTGTGCCCTTCGTGTCAGATCAAGCCGTTTCTCGCGGTCTTTCCCGCCGGAAACGGCTTTTTCGCGCGCGTCAAGCGGGCCGAGGGACCGGCCGATACTCTCTGAGATCAGGCGGGCAGACGCCCAGAGCGCCCAATCGCGCCAGGATGATTCGGAAACTTACCCACTTTCCTCACTTCCCCTGGTCGCCTAGAATTCGCGCGCCAAAATTGACCTTCGGCGGCGCTCGATGTGCGACCCCGAGTCACCTCCATCCGAGTCGCGCGTCTCGCTCGGCTCAAGGCGTCGCCCCGGCCCGATGATGGACGGGATCCCCCTCGTGTCGCGTACAGAGGGGGGAATCCCCGGCAGGTCAAGCCAGGTTTCAAACGGACACTACTGTTGTTTTGGACAGATTTGCCTTGACCCGCCAGACCAGATCCGGGTAATCACAGACTTCAGGTTGATTCAGTCCTCAGGCGGAGGCCGGCGATGGCGACCGTTGATCATCGGGAAGAGCTCGGGAAGGATCGGGGCCAGGGGGCCGGGACGTCGGGGCGGGGGATGGTCGTCCCCCGCGTCTTCAGCACCGAGGGGGTCAGCCCGTTCGATCAGGTCGAGTGGGAGGAGCGCACCGCGGCGATCAAGGACGAGCGCGGCCGCGTCATCTTCGAGCAGACCGGCTGCGAGGTCCCGCGACCCTGGAGCCAGCTCGCCACCAACGTCGTCGTCAGCAAGTACTTCTACGGCGAGGTCAACACCCCCGAGCGCGAGCACAGCGTCCGCCAACTCGTCCACCGCGTCACCCGGACCATCACCGACTGGGGCAAGGCCGACGGCTACTTCGCCTCCGACGCCGACGCCGACGCCTTCTACGACGAGCTGTCCGCCCTCTGCGTCAACCAGTACGGCGCGTTCAACTCCCCCGTCTGGTTCAACGTCGGCCTCTACCACCAGCGCGGCGTCTCCGGGGACGCCAACAACTACCGCTGGGACGAGGAGACCCGCTCCGTCGTCGCCGTCGACGACGCCTACAAGTACCCGCAAGGCTCGGCCTGCTTCATCCAGTCCGTCTCCGACGACATGGAAGGCATCATGAAGCTGGCCCACGCCGAGGCCATGCTCTTCAAGTACGGCTCGGGGACCGGCACCGACCTGTCGACCCTCCGCTCCAGCCGCGAGAAGCTCTCCGGCGGCGGCAAGCCCTCCGGCCCCGTCAGCTTCATGAGGGTGTATGACGCGGTCGCCAGCGTCGTCAAGTCGGGCGGCAAGACCCGACGCGCCGCCAAGATGCAGACCCTCAAGTGCTGGCACCCCGACATCCTCGAATTCATCACCGCCAAGACCAACGAGGAGCAGAAGGCCCACGCCCTGATCCGCCAGGGCTACGACGCCAACTTCAACGGCGAGGCGTACTCCTCCGTCCTCTTCCAGAACGCGAATCTCTCCGTCCGGGCCACCGACGCCTTCCTCCGCTCCGCCGTCAACGACGAGGAGTGGACCACCCGAGCCGTCACCACCGGCCGGCCGATGGACACCTACCGCGCCAAGGACCTCCTCGACAAGATCGCCGAAGGGACCTGGACCTGCGGCGACCCCGGCATGCAGTACGAGGACACGATCCAGAAGTGGCACACCTGCCCCAACACGGCGCCGATCAACTCGTCGAACCCGTGCTCCGAGTACATGTTCCTCGACGATAGCGCCTGCAACCTCTCGTCGATCAACCTGATGAAGTTCCGCCGCGAGGACGGCACCTTCGACGCCGAAGGGTTCCGGGCCGCCTGCCGCATCTTCATCACCGCCCAGGAAATCCTGGTCGACCACGTCAGCTACCCGACCGACCTGATCGCCGCCAACAGCCACGCCTTCCGCCCGCTCGGCCTCGGCTACGCCAACCTCGGCGCGCTCATCATGTCGACCGGCCGGCCGTACGACTCCCCCGAAGGCCGCGCCCTGGCCGGGGCGATCACCGCCATCATGCACGGCGAGGCCTACCGCACCTCCGCCCAGCACGCTGGCCGCCTCGGCCCCTTCGACGGCTTCCGGATCAACCGCGAGCCGATGCTCCGCGTCATGGAGATGCACCGCGACGCCGTCGAGTCGATCGACCCGTCCTGCCCCGACGCCCTGCTGGCCGAGGCCCGCAAGGTCTGGGACGAGTGCCTCGAACTCGGCCGGGCCAACGGCTACCGCAACAGCCAGGTCACCGTGCTCGCCCCGACCGGCACCATCGCCTTCATGATGGACTGCGACACCACCGGCATCGAGCCGGATATTGCGCTGGTCAAGTACAAGAGCCTCGCCGGCGGCGGCATGCTCAAGATCGTCAACCGCACCGTGCCGATGGCGCTCAAGACCCTCGGCTACGACGAGCCGGTCATCCGCGGCGTCCTCGACTACATCGACGAGCACGACACGATCGAAGGGGCCCCCGGCCTCGACGACGACCACCTGGCCGTCTTCGACTGCGCCTTCCCGCCCCGCAACGGCTCGCGGACGATCGCCTGGGAGGGGCACGTCCGCATGATGGCCGCCGCGCAGCCGTTCCTCTCCGGCGCGATCTCGAAGACCGTCAACATGCCCCGCGAGGCCACCGTCGCCGACATCCGCGACGCCTACCTCGAAGGCTGGCGGCTCGGCCTCAAGGCGCTGGCCATCTACCGAGACGGCTCGAAGGAGTCGCAGCCGGTCAGCACCTCCAGCGAAGACCAGAAGATCGCCGCCGAGCTGGCCAGGGCCAAGTCCGACCTGGAAAAGGCCTGGAACGAGGTCAACGCCGCCAAGGCCGCCCTCGAAGCCGACATCGAACGCCACCAGCGTGAGCGTGCCGGCGTCAAGCCCGCCGCCGCGCCGGCCCCCGCGTTCGTCGGCGGCCGGCCCGCCGAGATCGGCCCCCCCCGCCGCGAGCGCCTGCCCGACACCCGGCGCAGCATGACCCACAAGTTCGACATCCAGGGTCACGAGGGCTACATCAACGTCGGCTTCTACGACGACGGCCGCCCCGGCGAGCTGTTCATCACCATGGCCAAGGAAGGGTCGACCGTCGGCGGCCTGATGGACGTCGTCGGCACGCTCGTGTCGATGGGCCTGCAATACGGGGTGCCGCTCGAGGTCTTCGTCAACAAGTTCGCCCACAGCCGGTTCGAGCCGGCCGGGTTCACCAAGAACCCGGACATCCCGATCGCCAAGAGCGTCACCGACTACATCTTCCGGTGGCTCGGCATCCAGTTCATCCCCGGCTACCGCGAGGCCAACACCCCCCGCCGCGACGGCACCGAGCCGACGAGCCCCATCTCCGTCTCGCCCGCCCCCGCCGCCGCGTTGACCGGCCCCTCGTCGTCCGCCTCCGCCGACCTCGACGCCCCCACCGCGCCGAGCACCCCCGTCATCAAGACCAACGGCCACCGCACCGCCACCATGGCCGACCTCGACGACGCCGAGGCCGCCTCCTCCCACCCCTCCTCCTCCTCGACCCGCACCGACTCCCTCGTCCCCTCCCACGAGGTCGGCCTCGGCGTCCAGCAGCAGGAATTCGCCCGCTTCCAGTCCGACGCCCCCTCCTGCGACAACTGCGGCGCCCTCACCGTCCGCTGCGGCACCTGCTACCGCTGCTTCAACTGCGGCAACTCGATGGGCTGCTCCTGAGCCTTTCCCCACTTTTCTTCCCTCTCCCCCGCCCCGGGGGAGAGGGTTGCCGCAGGCCGGATGAGGGGGGCCTCCATCCCTCCCCTCACCCCCCCGCACTACGACCCGTGGGGCCCGCCCAAGCGTGCCCCGCACGCGTCCTCATGAGACTTCGCCATACGCGAGCCCCACGGGTCGAATGGTTGAGCCTCGAGAATCTGCTATGTGGACTTGGGGTATTTGCATAAATGGGAATCGGTAGAGTTTCGAACAAGACTCAGTCGCAAGGGTTTCTTTGATGCTCCTCTCCGACGGTGATATTCGCCAAATCCTTTCACAGCTAGAATTTGAAACCGATGACAATCGCCGGCCCTTTAAGCCAGATGAGCAGATTCAACCTGCATCGATTGATCTTAGGCTCGACCGTTGTTTCTGGTTCCCGCTTCGTTCACACCGGAACAAAATCAGCTTTTTGAGCGTCTCGTTGAGCGAACTTGAGATGCAGAGGCTGTTCGAGCGACGCTGGTTTCGCTTGGGTGAGCGTGTAACTCTCAAACCAGGTGAATTAGTGCTTGGACGAACATACGAGACGTTTACAATACCCAATGGGTACGCGGGCAAGCTAGAGGGCAGAAGCACATTTGCACGATTGGGTTTGTCTATCCATTGCACAGGCGACTTTATTAACCCAGGATGGCGGGGAAGAATGCCCTTGCAACTTGTCAACCATGGCAAAGTTCCAATCGAAATAACTCCTTACGTCGACATTTGCCAACTCATCATTTTTAAGACAACGTCTTCAAGTGAAAAAGCTTATGGCTCGGATGAATTGTCCAGCAAATACATGAATGAAGAGGGAGAGCCTTCTCGGGTATGGATGGATGCGAGGCTGAATAAGCTCCGCGAAGCATGCGGAAAGGTGAATCTTGCAGGCCACATACATAAAGAGTTTGTACGAGTTTTAGGAAAGAAAGATGTTCGGATTCTCGATCGTTTTACTGTTTTTCTAGATGCTCAGTCGCATTCAGAACTAACTAGTGCCCGGGAAGTAATGGAGCGGTTTGCTGATCGGGAAAAGCATCTCAAAGCTTGGGCGAGTCGCCGCCACGCATTTTTCAAATGGCTGCCGTTCGCGCTATTCAGCACGTCTCTCGCATTACTCGTAAGACCGCCTTACTCGTACATTCATGCAATTTCATGGGCTGTGACTGCTTTGTTTCTCATTCCTGGAATCTATTATATGTTCTTTGCAGATCCGCCAGGAGAATTTTTCCTTCACAAGGATTTGGAAACTTGATCGACTTCTATGTGCTTACACATGTTTGCTCGTTGGTCGATTTGGCGGAAACGGGGCTCGTCATCTGCTCCACGCCGAACAAGTCCGGTAAATTCATCAATTAGGCGAGCGACTAACTCTCTATCACCGTACAGTGGACGATAAATGACGAATGTTTCGCTTGTGTCGACCTTGCGCGCAACGCCGATCACCTCGTACAGTTTGCCTTTGAAATGCTGGTAAATTCCAGGCTCGACCTTTGGATTATCCATAAGGCCCCCTTTCGTCGCCGTGGCAAGTAATACGACACTTTTGAGTATCGTGGATCCCCTTAAGACTTCGCTAGCATTTTTTGCGAAGTGTTTTCATCGAGCAGCAGGGGAACGAGTACTCTTTTTGCCCAATTTGTCTATTCTAGCACACTGCGCCGGACGCTGGGCGGCGCTGGTGTCCTCACCAGTGTTCAGCCCGCCTTGCCGACGCGATCGCCTTCGTTCCCTGTCCGGCGTCTCCAGCCCCCGCCCGTCTCCGTCCAAATCCCAGGCAAATCGGGGTGTCCCCCTTGGTTCCGCCTGCGATTGGGGTCACACTGGTGAGGTCACCAGTGCCACCCGAAATTCTGTGACCCATACGGTTCGCAAGAGCCTCCCGCCATGAAGCCCGCCCTCTACGATCGCGTGGCCCTCTGCCGCGACCGTGACGACCTCGGCCTGAAGCGGGGCGACGTCGCCACCCTCGTGGACTACGGCCCCCTTTCCTCTGGAGGCGAGGAGGGTGCAATCCTCGAAGTCTTCAACGCCCTCGGTGAGTCGATCGCCGTGGTCACCGTGAACGCCTCGGAGATCAGATCGCTCGGGGCGGATGACATTCCCATGGTCCGCACCCTAGAATCGAACGGAACCGAACGAGGGGCATGGGGCGCGGGCCGGATGGATTTCCAGGCCCCCCGACCGTGATTTCGACAGCCTTCGCCGGTCCGGAATGGCACGAGCGATCGCAACCGCCCGAATCGGAGGCCCGCCATGCCCTCCCACGTGAATGAACAGCTCATCATCGACGCCCTGCACGACGTCCCTCCCGAGCGTTGGGCCGACGTGCTCCTGTTCATCGAATCGCTGAAAGTGGCCGAGGCCGAGTCCGAGCCCCGTCCGATCGCGACGGGGGCCGACCTGGCGGGTTCGGACCTCATCGGCATCTGGGCCGATCGCGACGACATCGCCGACAGCCAGGCGTTCGCCCGTCGGCTCCGGGAGCAGGCTTCGCAACGCGATCTCCGGGGCCGCTCGGATGCTCCTTGATACCGATGTGCTGATCGACTTCCTGCGGGGCCATCCCCCGGCCGTGGCGTGGCTGACGACGTATGACTCGCCCATCGGCGTGCCCGGCCTGGTCGCGATGGAGTTGATCCAGGGGTGCCGGAACCTCGCGGAACAGCAGCGGATCGACCGCGAATTGCAACGCTTCCCGATGCACTGGCCGACGCCGGCCGATTGCCGGCGTGCCTACCGAGATTTCGCCTCATTCCGCCTGAGCCACGGCCTCGGCCTGCTCGATGCCCTGATCGCCTCGACCGCCATCGGCCTCGGCGAGCCTCTGGCCTCCTTCAATGTGAAGCATTATCGCGTCATCCCGGGGCTGACGATCGTTCAACCCTATTGAGCCACGGGCGGATGGTGCTGGTGGCCCCATAATCGTCAACATGTGATGGCCTGGGTGACGCTGGTGTCCTCACCAGTATCCGGTCCACTTTGCCGCCGCGAACGCCCTTGTTTCCCTCTCCACGCCTCCAGGCCCCGCCCGTCCCCGAGCCAAATGCCATGCAAACCGGGGCGTCCCCCCTTGGTCCCGCCAGCGATCGAGTGCCTCTCGGTGAGGGAATCAGTCCCACCCGACCGGTGCCATTCGCGGGATGAATCCGAGGCGACGCGATTCGCCACGGGGGGGGAGGCTCAGGCGAGTCCCTCGCGCACGAGGAAGGCTGCCGCGTCCTTCAACGACTGCCGGGCGTCGCGGAACTCCACTCCCAGCAGGCGAGCGGCCTTGTCGCTCCGCGCCTCCCGGCGCCGGCCGAGGTCGGGGAGGATGGATCGGACCGCCGGGTCGAAGAGGGCGAGCAGCCGCACCACGAGCTTCGGGGCCGTGCGCGTCGTGATCCGTCGGTCGGGGTATTCCGCCTTCAGGATCGCGCCCATCTCGGGGAACCAGAGGAACCGCTCGGCGCCGATGATCCGCTCGCCCGCCGCCTCCGGCCGGTCGAGGGCGGCCACGTGCATCGCCGCGACGTCGCGCACGTCGACGCAGGAGAAGCCGAAGTTCGGCAGCATCGGGTCGCGGCCCTGCAAGAGCCGCTGCACCACCGACAGCGAGGTGCCGATCCGCCGGTCCAGGCCCGGCCCGATCACGAAGCCGGGGTTGATGGTCGTCAGCGCCAGGCCGCGAGCATCGGCCACCTCCCAGGCCGCGCGCTCGGCGAGCGTCTTCGACCGGACGTAGGGGGTCGCGCCCGGCGCGTCGGGGTCGGTCCAGTCGCGCTCGTCCCGCACGGCCCGGCCCGGCGGCAGGGGCGCCTCCATGATCGCGGCGACCGAGGAGGTCGCCACCACGCGGCGCACCCGCGCGCGGGCCGCCGCCTCGAGCGCCCGCCGCATGCCCGAGACCGCCGGGCGGATCACCGCATCCGGGTCCTTCGGCTGCACCATCGGGAAGGGCGAGGCCGTGTGCACCAGCGCGTCGGCGCCGGCGATCGCCTCGTCCCAGCCCTCGTCGCGCTCGAGGTCGAGCGTCGCGAAGCTGAGACGCCCCGGAAGGTCTCGCGGGTCGCGCAGGGCCGGCGCCACGGCCGCACGCACCTCCTCGCCCCGATCGGGCTGCCTCACCGTGCCGCGGACGTGCCAGCCCTCGTCGAGCAGCTGCGCCACGATGTGTTTCGCGATGTAGCCGGACGCCCCCGTCACCACCGCCAGTCGCTCGCCCCGCATGCCTCTCTCTCCTGTGTTCAGGTCGCCGCGCCCCAGACCCAAGATGAGCCTCGCCGAGACGATGTCAAGATCCCCGTCCGACGCCGCGTGCCGGCGGGATGGCTCGGCGGGTGACACTGGTGGCCACAGATTATTCAACACATGATCGCCCGGGTGGCGCTGGTGTCCTCACCCGGTGTTCAGCCCGCCTTGCCGACGCGAACGCCCTCGTCCCCCGTCCGGCGTCTCCGGGGCCCGCCCGTCCCCGAGCCGAACGCCGCGCAAACCGGGGTATCCCCCCTTGGCTCCGCCTCTGATTGGGGCCACACTGGCGAGGTCGCCGGTGCCACCCGACCGGGTGTCTTTCCTGAGGTCCCGCCCACCCTCACGCCACCCTGTCGCCGAACCATGACCAATTTCGAGACGTAGGCATCGGGGTGATGCCATCGCCCGGCGGCCGTTCGAAGTCGCGACAACCGCGTCAGGAGGGATCGTCATGCCCAGGCGGCGAACCGCGGGCGAGTCGGGACGACTCATCAGCCGAGCAGGGCGGTGGGCGATGCTCGCCGTCCTGGCCTGCGCGGGGTGCGGCCCGTCGCGGGGCGAGGCGATCGGGCCGCTGGAGGGGCTGTTCGGCGCCGCGCCGCCGGCAACTGTCAGGATCGTGCACTACTACGGCGAGTCGCGGGGCATGGACCCGTCCTTCGCCTGGGTCCTGGAACCGATCGACAACGCCTACCTCAATCGCCTCATCGCCGCCAGGGGGCTCGCGGCCCCCCCGCCCGGCGACCGGCCGATGAGCGCCCGCTACGCCTTCCCCTCCTGGTGGGACCACGACCGCATCGAGGCCCTGCCCGAGGTCTACTTCGACGACTCCCCTGGGCTCAGCCGCATCTGGGTCGATCGCCCCAACGGCCGACTCTACATCGAGTTCGTCGGCACCTGAGCACGCCCCCGACCCATCAGCGGGGTGACCGGGATCATCTGCGAAACCAGCCACCCCACCAGGGCGTCCCTTCGGGCCGAGGATCACTCGTCGTCCCCGTCCTCGTCCTCCTCGTCCTCGTCGTCGCCCTCGACCTGGAGCACGAACGCCGAGCGCACCGGCGCGGGCATGGGCGAGTCCGCCCCCTTGACCGATCGCCAGATGATCTCGTTGAACAGGAGGTCGTCGGCCGCGTCTTCCCTGGTCAGGTCAAGCCGTTCGGAGAGCTCGGCGCCCCAGGCGGTGGGGAGATTCACCTCCTCGAGGTCGATCCGGGCGGGCAGGTGGTCATAGGGCCGCGGGTCCGCCTCGGGGCGGAAGCTGGCGTACATGGGGCGGGCGGCGGCGTCGAACTGGCTCATCGGCTCCAGGCCGAGGATCAGCTCCATGGTGCGGAGCATCGACGAGGTGGAATACATCGTCGAGTCCTTCCCCGTGCCTCGGGTGTACGGGCTGATGCACAGGGCGACGGTCCGGTGCGCATCGACGTGGTCCGGGCCGTTCTGGGCGTCGTCCTCCACCACGAAGATGGCCGTCTCGGGCCAGAATTTGCTCTTGCTCACCCCCTCGACCAGCATCCCGAGCGCCAGGTCGTTGTCGGCGACCATCGCCCGAGGGGTCATGCCGCCAACCCTCGTGCCGGCGGTGTGGTCGTTCGGCAGGCGGACGATCATCAACTGCGGCATCTCACCCTCCTTCTCGAACCGCGCCAGCTCCTCCAGGAAGCGTTCGGCCCGTTTGACGTCGGGGTAGCTCAGGTCGTAGCTGCGGAAGAAGGGGTCGAAGTGCCCCTCCAGGGTCTCGACGGTGGCGACGCCCGGGGCGTCGGGGGTCGGGCCGTTGCGGATGAACTCGCCGTACGATCGGTAGCTCACCCCCGCCTCCCGGGCGCGATCCCAGAGGTAGCCGCCGGCCGGCCGGGCGATGGCGAAGTTCCCCTCGGACGGGTAGGGGACGCGGCGATCCCCCCGGTAACCCAGCGGCCAGGTCCGCTCGACGAAGTCCGTCGCATAGGCCGCCATCGTCCACTCGTGCCCGTCGGCCGACACCTCGCTCTCCACATAGAAGTTGTCCAGCAGGACGAACTCCCGCGCCAGGGCGTGGTGGTTCGGCGTCACCTCCTCGGGGAAGAGGCACAGCTCGGGGGCACCCTTCCCCTCGGGGATGTCGCCGAACACCTGGTCATACGTGCGATTTTCCTTCACAATATAGATGCAATATTTGATCGGCGACGGCTCCCCCACCTGCGCCGGGATCGGGTTCCCCTCGGGGCGTTCGGCGGTGACGGCGGCCGGGCGCTCGCGGTCGATCGGGCTGCACTCGTAGACCGTCCGGGTCAACTCGGCCATGCGGTCGGGCGTGGGCATGGGGATGACCGACAGCGTCCCCTCGAACAATCCGCCGATGTACTCGACCGTCGGCGGCCTCGGGCCGGCCGTCGGCTGCGGCCCCTGCCGGTTCGATCGCGACATCGCCCCCTTGCCGTTGCTCACGTAAATCGTCTTGCCGTCCTCCGACAGCCGCACGCAGGTCGGATACCAGCCGACCGGCAGGAACCCCATCGACCGGCTGCGCCCCGGCTGCTCGACGTTGACGACCGCCACGTGATTGGTGTTCGCGTTCGAGACGAACAGGACCGACTCATCGGGCGACAGCGCCAGCGCGTTCGGCGTCGAGCCGGCCGGGGCGTCCGGGGCGATCGCCGTGCCGATCGTCTCCAGCGTGCGGCCCTCGTCGGCGTCGATCACGCTCACCGTGTTCCGGTTCGCGTTGGCGACATACAGGATCTTCCCCTCCCTGGCCAGCAAGAGTTCGTTCGGGTGCTCCTCCGTCTCCCACCGCGCCACGCGGTCCCCCGACTCCAGGTCGAAGGCCATCACGGCCGACGCCCCCCAGAGGCTCGCGTAGACCCGCCCGCGCGTCTCGTCGATCGCCAGGCCGTAGGGGTACGTCCCGACCCCGGTGAAGAACTCGCCGAGCAGCGCGCCGGTCTCGGCGTCGAACTTCGCCACCGTGTCGCCCCAGACGTTCGCGACCCAGAGCGTCTTGCCGTCGCCCGACAGGGCCAGGCCGCCCGGCACCCGCTGGCCGGTCCGGCGGACGTCCTGCTCGTTCCCGGGGGGCGGGTCGGCCGCGACCAGCGGCCCGGGGTATCGGATCTCGACCTTCCCCGAGAGCAGCCCGCCGTCATGCTCGAAGCGGTAGATCAGGTCGTCGAACCCGCCGCCGACGAACAGCCGATCCCCCCCCGGCGACCAGACGAGGCCCGAGAACGACCTCGGCAGCGCCACCCGGCCGATCACCCGATTCGACCCGGCGTCGATCGTCACCACCTCGTGCTCGCGATACCCGGCGAACAGCACCGCCAGGACCGGCTCGCTCGGGTGCCTGGCCATCAGGACCGGGAAGTCGCCGGCCAGCGGCACCTGCGCCCCGGACGGCTTCAGCGACCAGCCGTTCGGCAGCACCACGCTCCCGTCCGGGCTGATCCCCGGCCAGATCGCCGTCATCGCCTCCCGGTCGGGTCCAACCTCCTCCTGGCCGACCGCCCCGGCCTGGAGCGTGACGACCGTCAACCCCGCCACCGCGATCGCCTCGCGAGCAAGCCGCCCGGGCCTCGACACCATGTGCCATCCCCATCTCATCGGATGATCCTCTCGGGGTTGAGCCGCGTCGTTGTCAATCGGGCGCCCACCTTAGCCCCGCCCCCCGCCCCGGACAAGGCTCCCGCCCCCCCCTCCCGCAATCTTCTCCGGGCCTTCGCAGACTCCCCCCCTTTGGCCCGCTCGGCGGGAGGATGGCAGGGGTCGATCGCCACCCCGAGCCCGTCAATCGGGTCCGCGGCAATGGTGTCGTCGCCGGCGTTCCCCCCGCCTTGCCAGGGAGAATCCCTCGATCCTCGGTTTCGCCACTCCCGGCCGCTTCCGCGACCCCCGCGCCGATCGCCCGACGGATTGTGTGACTGAACCTCCCCCAAATCTCGATGGTATCAGGGGAGACTACGCGGCCGGTCCTGCCTCACCCGCCGATCCTCCGCCTCCGAACGACTCGCCCAGGCTTGGCGACCCGACCACGATGCAAACTCCCTTGGCCCCGGACGAACCCCTCGGCGCGGTCGAAACCTCCCCGGCGCTTCCCCACCCGCATCACCTGATTTCCCGAAACGAATCGATGGCCGTCGACGTAACCTCAATCCCGAAAAGCCTTCTCGGCAATTCCCTCGGGCGCACCCGGGGCGCACCGCACGGCGCACCCGAGGCGCACCGCACGGCGCACCCGAGGCGCACCGCACGGCGCACTTCCCTCAATTCCGCTCCGCGTGGCGCGTTTGCTTCGCCTCCCGGCGCCCTGCCCCGGCGACAGCGGCACTCGTCTCCGGGCATCGCAACGAAACGAAGGGGGGCCGTCGACGTAACGGTTTGTCTGGAAATCGGAAGCGTCGATCGGCCCGGGCGCACCGCGGGCGCACGGGGCGGCGCACCGCCTCTCGTCGTGCCTTGCCGGGAATTCGGCTCGACGCCAGCCGAGGGGATGCCATACTTGCAAGACGGGCCTGCCCGGGATCGACCCGAGGGGCAGGCGATTGAACGTGACGGAACACACAGGGAGGATCGCAACCATGAGCCGCCTACTCCACCTCAACCCCCGCCGCGTCTGCCTGGTGGCGCTGACCCTGGTCGGGACGTCGGCCACCGCCGAGGCCCAGATCCTCCGGCCCGAGGGGCCGGCCGAGCAGGTCGGCCAGGTCGTCGGCGGGGCGCTCGACACGGCCGGCCGGGCCGTCGAGCGGAGCCTGCGGACCGCCTTCGCCCGGACCCGGGGGGCGGTCGAGTCGATGGAGGTCACCTCCCGCGTCTACAGCCGCCTGCTCTGGGAGAAGGAGCTGACCGGCAGCCGGTTCGTCATCGACGCCCGGCCCGGCGGCGTGGTCATCCTGCGTGGGAGCGTGCCCAGCGTCGAGGCGTCGGAGCGGGCCGCCTCGCTGGCGATCGCGACGGTCGGCGTCTCCCAGGTCTTCAACGAGCTGGTCGCGCCGGGCGGGACGACCCCGACGGTCATCCCCGAGCCCCTGACCGATCGCGCGATCCGGTCCCCGCAATCCGAGCCGATCCTGGACCCGCTGCCCCGGACCGATCCGGCCCCCGATCCGGCCCCCCGGCAGGAGGTCGGCTCCGAGCCGATCCTGGAGCCGCTCCCGCGTCCCGGGCCGCTCCCCCGGCCCGAGCCGGACGCCGAGGCCGAGCCGACCCCGTCCATCCGCCCCCCGCTGCCGACCCCTTGACCCGCTTCGGCCCGAGGTCAGGTCAATCCCGGAGGCCGGCCGGCCTGGTTCAGGAGATCCGCTCCCGGACCAGGCAGAGCCGGCCCTCGCGGAAGGTGAAGAACTGGAGCCAGCTCAGCAAGTAGGGCTGGTCGGCGGTCTTCATCCGGCCCGATTCCCGGCTGAGCACGACCACGGTGTCCCCCCGGACGACGACCTCCCGGATCTCGGGCGCCTGCTCCCCCACCTGGCCGAAGTTCCGCTCGACGGCCGCGAGCACCTCGGCCTTCCCCCGGGTGACGCCGTGGAAGGCCGGGATCGACGGGGCGTCGATGTCGAGGCAGACGTCCTCGGTCATCAGCTCGCCCATCGCCCCGAAGTCCCCCCGGATGATGCACGCGTAGAGGGCCCGGACCTTCCCGACCAGCTCCTCCTGCTCGGCCGTAATCGGCCCGGCGGCCCCCGACCGAAAGATGCTCATCAACTGATCGAGGAACGTGCTTCCGTCGGACAGGCCCATGATGTTGCCGCTTCCGGGAGCCGGGAGGAGGACGAGGATTGCCCCGCCGTGTCGAGGCGCGGACCGACCCAGGCCCCTTGGATTCTGGGCCAGCGGGCCGGGCCGGTCAAGACGCGGGGGCCCCTGCCTCCGTCGGATTGCAACGCGTCGGCGCGGTCCCGACCCTCCCCGGCCGATCAGGCGGGGGGAGCCTGGGGAGTCCGGGCGGCCTCGGGAAGCACCGGCGGCCGGGCCGACCAGACGGCGATCCCGGCGGCGACGGGGAAGGCCATCAGGGCCATCAGGGCCAGGTCATAGTGGCCGAGGCTGTCCCGGGCGATCGCCAGCGGCAAGGGCCCCAGGGCCGAGGCCCCGATGACGATCGCCATGGCGATCCCCTTGATCGAGCCGAAGTGCCCCCGGCCGAAGTAGCCCGCGAGCGTCACCGACCCGCTGCACCGCTGGATCCCCGTGTGCAAGCCCAGCAAGGCCGAGTAGAGCAGGGCCGTCGCCGGGGAGACGGGCACGAGCAACAGGGCGATGGCCAGGACCATGAACGCCATGCTCGCCGCCAGCAGGCGACGGGGCGGGATCCGGTCGGCCAGGGCACCCCCCACCAGGCTCATCACGCAGGCAAACCCGGCCTGGACGGTCAGGAGCGACAGCGCCACCGCCCCCGAAAGCCCGTGGTCGCCGAGGATCGAGACCTGATGGAAGACCAGGCCGGTCGAGACCATCGCGCTGGTGCTCATCGCGGCGATCACCTTCCAGAACGAGGCCGTCCGCAGGGCCTGGGCCGAGGTCCACGAGGCGTACGACGGGCTCGGGTCGGCGTGCGGGGTCGTCTCCTCCCCTGCCACCGTCGCCGGCTTCGGCTTCGGTTTCGCGGGCAGGCGGTCGGGTTCGAGGCCGAGATCCTCGGGCCGGTTCCGCACGAAGATCAAGGCGGGGACGGCCAGCAGGGTCAGCACGGCCAGGCCGAGGCCGACCCAGGCCCCTCGCCAGCCGAAGTGCCCGATCATGGCCAGGTTCGTCGTCGGGAAGGCCATGAACGAGAGGGTCGAGCCGAGGCCGAGCAGGCCCATCGCCAGCCCCCGGCGCCGCTCGAACCACTGGCTGACCATCCAGGTCCCCATCAGGGTCAGGGCCCCCTGGCCGAGCGACCGCACGCAGGTCAGGCCCAGGTACAGGGCGATCGGCCCGGCCACCCAAGACATCCCGACGCAGGAGAGGCCGAGCATGACCGCGACGATCGGCAGGACGAGCCGGGCCCCCCGGCCGTCGAGCAGCCGCCCGACGATCGGCAGGAGCGAGCCGCTGATGAGCGTGGCCACCAGGTAGGCCAGCGAGTACTGGCTGCGGGCCAGGCCCAGGTCGGCGAGCATCGGGTCGATGAACGCCGCCATCGAGTACGACTGCCCCGGGCCGGACATGAACATCGCCATCGCGGCGACGCCCAGGACGATCCAGCCGTAGTAGAACCTCGGGCGGATCACGGGGGTCGTCCGCGAGGCTCGGTGGCGAAGGTTGGCGAGGAGAGGGGAGGCGGGTGGTGGACTGGCGGGTTCGGTCAGTGTCGTGCTCATCGGGAGGAGTCTATCAGGATGCCGCTGGCGGCTCAATTCGAGTCGGGGCCGAGGCGCCCGGCTTCATCCCGAATTCACGGTCGGCGTCGAGCCCGAGGCAGATCGGCGCCGACGCCGATCGGATCGGGCGGGTATAACCGAGGGGCGGGTGCCTGTCGGCGCGAGCCGCGGCGGCGAACGAGGGGCGGGAGGTCGGGGCCGGTGACACACGGGTCGAGGAGGGTGCCGAGGGAGGAGTCGAGGGCGGCCCTGTACCGGGAGGTCGTCGGCGCGGCGGTCCTGGGCCTGGTGGTCAATGCCGGGTTGGGGGCGGCGAAGCTG
The DNA here is from genome assembly GCF_040717455.1 of Tautonia sp. JC769. Classification (NCBI taxonomy): domain Bacteria; kingdom Pseudomonadati; phylum Planctomycetota; class Planctomycetia; order Isosphaerales; family Isosphaeraceae; genus Tautonia; species Tautonia sp. JC769. Next base: position 198,228 of record NZ_JBFEFH010000010.1, on the reverse strand, counting down.
CTCGGGGGCCTGGTCGGCCACTCGTTCGCGTTGATCTCCGACGCGGTCAATTCGCTGGGAGACGTGGTCACCTCGCTCGCCGTCCTGGTCGCCCTGCGGCTGGCCCAGCGGCCGCCCGACCGCGAGCACCCGTACGGCCACACCCGGGCCGAGGCGATCGCCGGCCTGAGCGTCTCGCTCCTGGTGCTCGGCTCGGCCCTGCTGGTCGGGACCGAGGCGCTCCGACGCCTCCCGGAGCGGCACGGGATCCCGCCCGGCTGGACCCTCGCCATCGCCGCCGTCAACGTGGTCATCAAGGAACTCCTGTTCCGCTACAAGATCGGGATCGGCCGGCGGACGGGGTCGAAGGCCCTCGTCGCCAACGCCTGGGACCACCGGGCCGACGCCTTCAGCGCCCTGGCGGTCCTGATCGGCCTGTCGGTGGTCCGCTGGGGAGGCCCCGGTTACCGATTCGCCGACGAGGTGGCCGCCCTGGTCGTCATGGCGATCATCGTGCGGTCGGCATTGGTGCTGATCTGGGAGAGTGCCCACGAGCTGATGGATGCCCAGGCCGAGGGGGAGTTCGTCGCCCAGATCGAGGCCGAGGCGCTGGCCGACCCCGAGGTCAAGGGGGTCGAGACCCTCTGGGTGCGGAAGTCGGGGCTGGAGTACTTCGCCGACATCCACCTGGAAGTCGACCCGCTCCTGACGATCGCCGAGGGGCACCGGATCGGCCATCGGGTCAAGGACCGCCTGCTTGAGGCCTTCCCGACCCTGCGCGACGTGCTCGTCCACCTGGAGCCGTATTCCGAGGAGCCCCGGCAGGCGGACACCGCCCCTCGCCCCCGGCCCGAGCGGTCGTGAGCCGGCCGGTCCATCAGAGCACCGGCAGGGTTTGATGAGGAGCGCGGTTGACCGTTCGGGTGCCCAGGGCTATGATCCGCCGCCCCGGAGGGCCGGTGTCGCGGCCCGGATCGGGATCGGATGGATTCGACATTGCCAGCTCGGAGGGAGGGACTCCCAGATGCTCGGCGCGATTGTCTCGACGTTGGTATTGCTCCTGGCGCCGCTCGAAGGCCCCCCGCAGTTGCCGCCTCCCGTGCCGCCTCCGGCCCCCGTCCCAGACCCCTCGGCATTGCCGCAGGAAGCCCCGGCCGATCCGTCGGGGCGGTCGAGCGACGGCAGCAGCAACGGAAACGGCAACGGCCCGCGCTACGTCTTCGAGGTCCGCGACCTGCAGGTCGAGGGGCTCGACTGGCGGGGGGTGCTCAAGGGCCGCACCCGGAGGCTCGACTGGCAGGCGGGCCTGATGGTCTGGGCCGTCGGCGAGCCGGCGGTGCGCGACCTGGTCAAATACGTGGAGAAGTCGACCCGATCCTCGGTGCTCCAGGCCCCCTCGGCGGTGGCCGCGGCCGGCCAGTCGGCGCGGACGATGACCGGGTCGACCGTCCAGCTCATCGTCGACCTCGAACGCCAGGGGGAGAAGCCGACCGGCCGCGAGGGCGGGCTGGCCTACCAGCCGATCCTGGAGCAGATGCACAACGGCCTCGACATGGCCCTCTCGGCCACCCCGTCGCCCGAAGGGCTGGTCGTGGGGGTGAACCTCGACGAGACGAGCCTGCAAGGGGTGCATACCGGGTCGTTCGAGGATGCGATCGCCGGCCCCGAGGGCGGCGGCGACCAGGGTCCGATCGCCGGCCTCTTCCGACGCTTCGGCGAGGGGAACGACCCGGCCGTCTCGAAGACCGGGGCCATGAAGCTCCAGGCCTCGTTCCAGGTGCCCGAGATCATCCGGTCGCACGTCGAGGGGGCCTGGCCGGTCAAGCCGGGCGAGAGCCTCCTGATCAGCCTCGGGGCGCGATCGGTGGCCGAGAAGTGGGGCCGATCGGCGGTGGTCGAGCGCCTGGTGGTCGTGACCGCCCGGCCCGAGACGGCCGCCGACCGACATCCCGGGGCGCTGGCCAAGCCGTCCTCCGCGCCCCCGCCGCCGCCGGTGCCGGGCGGGGGCTCGCCGCTCGGCTTGCCGGCGGCCGCTCCCCCTCCCCCGGGGGTGCCGGGAGTCCTGCCCGACCTGAACCCCGGTTCGGGGAGCCTGCCGTCCTCCGGGGGCTTCCCCCGCTGAGTGGATTGGGGCCCGCCGTGACGCCGGCAAATCGCCCGGCCTGGCAAGTGACTCGGGTGACGCCGCACCGCCGCTCCCGCCTCGTTCCGGCTCGGAACGAACGCCGGGAGCGGCGTTGCTGTTGAGGGCCTCCTCGGACAGCCGGGGGCGGCACGGTCCTACCCCTTTTGCATCGGACAACGCCTCCCGGCGAGTCGCTTCCGCGACGCGGGGACGGGGGCGGTCGGCTCGCACTCGATCCATGACCGAGCCGGGCCGGGCCGGGGAGGACCCTTGCCGGTGTCGTCGGGGGGGCAAACAATCGGGAGTGGCTCGACCGCGAGCCGATCCCAGCCCGGCGGTACGCCCGTCGTCGATTGTCCCAGGGTGGTCCCGATGCACCGACCGCAGACTGACGCCGTGACAGCCGTCCTGCTCATCGCACACGGCAGCCGACACGAGCCGGCCAACGCCGACCTGCGACGCCTGGCCGACCGGATGGCCGGGCAAGGGGCCTACCCGATCGTCGAGGCGGCCTTCCTGGAACTGACCACCCCGACGATCCCCGAGGCCGGCGACCGCTGCGTGTCCCGGGGGGCGACCCGGGTCCTGATGGTCCCCTACTTCCTGTCGATGGGGGTCCACCTGCTGCGCGACCTGACCGCGGCCCGGGAAGACCTGGCGAGCCGGCATCCGGGGGTCGCATTCCTGCTCGGGCCCCCGCTCGGCCCCGATCCCTTGCTCGACCGCCTGGTGGCCGACCGGGTCGCCCGGCTCGACCGGGGAGACTTGCCGCCGATCGAGACCCCCTCGGCCGTCGCATCGGCCCGGTATGCCCCGATGGACGCCGGCGGCGACGCGGGGCGCTGATCCGGCCCGCCGCGTCCCCTCGCCGGGCGCGGGACCGGCGGGATCGGGCTGCCCATCGAGGGCGGCTCGGGGCCCGGGATCACCGCATCACGTGAGGCACTCAACACTGTCGCATTTTCGGATGAATGCTATACTAGGCTGGTCTGAGGGGAGGGGGGCCGCGGGAGCCCCGGCCCTTCGCCCGCAACGATGGGCTCGCTGACGGGAGCGATCCCGCTCGACCGGCGCCCTCGTCTCCCGCGTTGCCGCACCTCCCTTGATCTCTCCTCATGCCGAATCGCCCGATCGAGTTGCCGTCGCCGGGCCCGCCACGCGGGCCGATCTCCCGAGGGGATCAAGGGATCGGACCGCGCAGAGGGCCCCTCGGGGGATTGCCGATCCCGGCGATTCGGCATCAAGGGGGCCGCCGGCCATCAGGGCGGCGGTCGTCCCAGGGCGGACCGACCGCGGCCGAGGGTCCGAGGCGGGCCGAGGCGGGGACGATGAGGCCGGCTCCCCGGCCCGGGGGGGGCACGGCATTTGCCGGAGATGGGTATTTGCGAGCGATCCTCGTCAGATCGGAGGCATAAGATGGCCGATCACGTCCACATGCGCGAGGGGGGTGGGGGCGGCCCGATGGCGGGCCTCTTCGAGGTCTTCACCCCGCGCCGCCAGTGCATGAACTTCGAAGCCGACGTGATCTGGACCCACTTCGCCTCCGACCTGCTCATCGCCCTGGCCTACTTCTCGATCCCGGTCGCGCTGGTGGTCTTCGTCCGGCGCCGCCGGGACCTGGCCTTCAACTGGATCTTCCTGCTGTTCGCCCTGTTCATCGTCCTCTGCGGCACCACCCACCTCTTCGGCGTCCTGGCGCTGTGGCAGCCCTTGTACCGGCTCGACGGGCTGTTCAAGGCGGCCACGGCGGCCGTGTCGGTCGGCACGGCCGCCTTGCTCTGGCGGCTGCTGCCCCGGGCCCTCGCCCTGCCGAGCCCCGACCACCTGCGGCTCGTCAACCGGCGGCTGGTGGGGGAGGTCGCCGATCGGAAACGGGCCGAGGAGGCCTTGCGGAAGGCGCACGACGGGATGGAGCGGCGGGTCGAGGAGCGGACCCGGGAACTGCTCGCCAGCGAGGCCAGCTTCCGCCAGATGGCCGACGCGATGCCCCAGATCGCCTGGACGGCTCGAACCGACGGCTACACCGATTACTACAACCGGCGGTGGTACGAGTTCACCGGCTTGCAGCCGGGGCAGGGGGGTGACGCCAGTTGGGAGCCGATCCTCCACCCCGACGACCTCGAGCCTTGCCGGGCGGCCTGGTACGAGGCCGTCCGGCAAGGCACCCCTTACGAGATCGAATACCGCTTCCGAGACCCTCGGACCGGAGCCTACCGCTGGCACCTGGGCCGCGCCCTGCCGCTGAGGGACGACGAGGGCCGGGTGGTCCGCTGGTTCGGGACCTGCACCGACATCGACGACCAGAAGCGGACCGAGCAGGCGCTTCGGGAGTCGGACCGGCGCAAGGACGAGTTCCTGGCGATGCTGGCCCACGAGCTGCGCAACCCGCTGGCCGCCATCCGCCTGGCCGTCGACACGGTCGACCAGCCGGGGGGCGAGGAGGGCGACTCGGCCTGGGCCATGGAGATCATCGACCGGCAGGTCGGGCTGCTGTCGCACCTGCTCGACGACCTGCTGGACGTGTCCCGGATCACCCGGGGGCTGGTCCGGATCCGCAAGCGGCGGATCGACGCCCGCCCGGTGATCGACCAGGCCGTCGCGGCGGTCGGGCCGCTGATCGAGGACCGCAAGCATCGGCTCGAACGCCCGGACCCGGACCGCCCCTTGCTGCTGGAGGCCGACCCGGTCCGGCTGGAGCAGGTCCTGGTGAACCTGCTGACGAACGCCGCCAAGTACACGCCGTCGGGCGGGCAGATCAGGCTCGACGCCGACCGGGTCGGCGACGAGGTCGTCTTCCGGGTCCGGGACTCGGGCATGGGCATCCCGCCGGAGGTCCTGCCGCACATCTTCGACCTGTTCGTGCAGGCCCAGCGGACGCTCGACCGCTCGGAGGGGGGCCTGGGCGTCGGCCTGACGATCGTCCGGAAGCTGGTCGAGCTGCACGGGGGCCGCGTCTCGGCTTCCAGCGCCGGCCCGGGCCGGGGCAGCGAGTTCGTGGTGGGCATGCCCGCCGCCGAGGGGGATCTCGACGCGACGACGGCCCCGGAGGCCCGATCGGACGACCGCCCCGCCGGGCGGCTCCTGATCGTGGAGGACAACCGCGACCTGGCCCGGATCCTGGCGCGACACCTGAGGCTGCTGGGGTGGGACGTGAAGGAGGCCCACGACGGCTCCGAGGGGATCGAGGCCGCCCGGGCCTTCCGGCCCGATGTCATCCTGCTGGACATCGGCCTGCCCAGCCAGGACGGCTATTCGGTGGCCCGGGCCTTGCGCCGGGAGGGCTTCGGGGCCACCCGGATCATCGCCCTCTCGGGTTATGGCCAGGAGGAGGACCGGCTGCGGTCCAAGGCGGCCGGGATGGACCATCACCTCACGAAGCCGGTCGACCTGCAGACGATCGCCGAGTTGATCGGCTGAGTTGCGATGGCCCTCGCGGGGTGAGTCCGCGAGGCTCCCCGGGGCGCCCGGCGGGGCCCGGTTCCCGCCCTGCAAGGATCGGGTCCGCCGCTCGGGGGGCGTCTCCGCCCGATCGGGAATCGATCGCCCGGGCGGTCCCCGATCCATCGGGGGGGATCGGTCCCCCGGCCCTGTGCATCGAGCCGCGATCGGCCTCAGCCGGGGTGTCGGGGGATGCGATCGAGCAGGCGTTTCAGGTCGTTGATCCGGACGGGTTTCGGGAAGTGGTCGTCGAATCCGGCGTCGAGGCACTCGGCGCGGTCCTCGGGGCGGGCGTAGCCGGTGACGGCGATCAGGTGCAGGTCGCGGAGCCCGGGGTCGGACCGGGCCATCCGGGCGATCGTCAGGCCGTCGAGGCCGGGCAGGCCGATGTCGATCAGGGCCAGGTCGGGCTGCCGTCGGAGGGCCTCGAGGGCCTCGAGGCCGTCGGCGGCGGTCTCGACGTGGTGGCCGCTGAGCGTCAGCAGGGTGTGGAGCATCTCGCGGTTGTCGTCGTGGTCCTCGACCAGGAGGATGCGCAGGGGGCGTTGGTGCGGCTGGCCGTCGGGCGAGGCCTGGGGGCTCGACAACCCCCGGGCGATCGTCTGGACGTCGGCGACCGGGAAGCGGACCCGGAAGGTGCTGCCCCGGCCCAGCCCCTCGCTGAAGGCCGAGATGGAGCCGTCGTGCAGCTCGACGATCTCGCGGACCAGGGTCAGGCCGATCCCGAGCCCCCCCTGCGAGCGGTCGAGCCCGCGGCGTCCCTGGGCGAACAGGTCGAAGATCCGGGGGAGGAACTCGGGATCGATCCCGACGCCGTTGTCCCGGACCAGGAGCTCCACCGTCTGCGACCCCGGGACGACCTCGACCGAGATGTCGCCGCCGGGGGGGGTGTAGCGGGCGGCGTTCGTCAGCAGGTTCACCAGCACCTGGACCAGCCGGGCGTGGTCGCCGATCACCGGGGGGGAGCCGCCCGGCAGGTTCAGGTGCAGGCGATGGCCGGCCGACTCGATCGCCGGCCGGGCCGATTCGAGCGCCTGGTCGAGCACGTCGAAGAGGTCGACCGGGGCACGCTCCAGGTGGATGATCCCCCGGGTGACCCGGGAGATGTCGAGCAGGTCGTCGAGCAGTCGGCTCATCTGCTGCGACTGGCGGCCCACCACCTCGATCGGGTCGGCCTGATGGGACGGGAGGTCCGGCGCGAGTCGGAGGACCGTGGTGGCGTGGATGATCGAGGACAGCGGGTTGCGCAGCTCGTGCGAGAGCATGGCGAGGAATTCGTCCCGGCGGCGGACGGCCTCCCGGGCGTCGTCGTAGAGCCGGGCGTTGTCGATGGCCAGGGCCGCCAGGGTGGCCAGCTCCCCGGCGCTCGGCAGGTCGGCCGCCGAGAAGTATCGGCCGGGCCGGGTGGTCAGGAGGGTCAGGGCCCCGAGGATCCGGTCCCGGGCGATCAGGGGGAGGATCATGATCGAGCCGATGCCGAGCGACCGGAGGGCCCGGCGGCGGTCGGGGTCGGTCGCCAGGGAGTCGAGGGCCGATTCGGTGGTCCGGTTGTAGATCTTCGGGCGGCCGGCGCGGAGGGCCCGGGGGAGGCCGATCGGCCCGTTCCGGTCGACGCAGCGGCCGCCCCGGAGCGGGGCCATCAGGGCGTCGCTCGACGCGGCGGCGTGGCGGGCGACGCGGCGGTGGATGGCGCCGTCGGGCTGGATCAGGTCGATCAGGCAGCCGTCGGCCAGGTCCTCGATGACGAGCTGGGCGATGCGGCCCAAGGTGGTGGGCAGGTCGAGCGAATGGGCCAGCTCGGCCCCGGCCCGGACCAGGAATCGCTGGCCGTCGACGAGGCGGCGGTAGGCGGTCACGTCCCTCAGGCCGACGAGCAGGGCGCGACGGCCTTCCCAGACCGCTTCGGTGGACCGGAGCTCGACGATCCGGGCCGAGTCTCCGGCGGTCGGCACGTCGATCTCGGCCGACTGGAAGGCCACGACCGGCAGGCCGAGCGGGCGGCCGATCAACTGGTCGATCGGGCGGTTCAGCAGGGCCGAGGCCGCCGGATTGGCGTAGACGATGACCCCCGACGTGTCGAGGATCGCCAGGCCGTCGGCGCCGTGCTCGACCATCTGCCGGAAGGAGATGGCCTCGGCCCGGGGGGGGCCGGGCCCGTCCAGCGGCAGGGCCGTCGGCTCGTTCCGGTCATTCGATCCTTCCATCCTCGAAACCTCGCTTGGGGGGGCGGGACATCGGGATTAATGAGCCGGTGGCCGCGGGGGATCGTCCTGGAACAGGTCGTCGATCCGGCTCGAGGCGGCCGCCGCCCCGGCATGCGAGAGCACTCCGGAGAGGATCCCCGAGACGTTCCGGAACGGGTGGCCGAGGTGCAGGCCCGAGCCGTCGATCGTGAATTCCCTGATCACCTTCTCATGCCACGACCCGCGCATCTTGAGCACGGTCATGCCGCGCCGGATCTCGCCGAAGAGCTCGACGTAGCGGAGCAGGATGATCGAGTCGGTGATGGTGGAGATGTGGGCCTCGGTGATCGACGAGCCGCCGAGCAGGCTGTCGGTCGTGGCCGTGAACAGGGCGGGGACTTCCTTGTCCTTGATGGCCGAGGTCAGGCCGATGACGAACTCGCGGAAGCTCTTGACCGGCGCGACCCGTTCGAGGGCCGAGAGGCTGTCGACGGCGATCCGGTCGGGCTTGAATTCCTCGACCGTCTCCTTGATCAGGATCAGGGTGTCTTCCAGGGTCGTCGACTCGGGGTAGGTGCACATCACCTTGAGCAGCCCCTGGGCCTCGAGGGTGGCGAAGTCGGCCCCCCAGCCGGCGGCGTTGCGGAAGAGCTGCTCGCGGCTCTCCTCGAAGGCGAACAGCAGGCTGCGATCGCCGGCCCGGGCCCCGCCGGCGATGAACTCGGTCGAGAGCAGGGTCTTGCCCGTGCCGGTCGCCCCGCTGACGAGGATGATCGAGTCGCGGAAGAAGCCGCCGCCGCACATGCGGTCGATGTCGGGGTTGCCCGACGAGATCCGGACGTCCGACGACTTCTGCTTCAGCTCCAGCGCCGCCAGGGGGATGGCGACGATCCCCCGGCCCGGGACGATCGTGAAGGGCCATTCCCCCTTCAGGTGGTCGGTCCCCCGGAATTTGAGGATCTCGAGCGTGCGGCGGCGGACTTCCTCGTCGAGGACGTTGCGAAGAATGATGACGTTATCAGAAACGAATTCCTCGACCCCATGACGCGAGACCGAGCCGTACTCGTCGCCCCGCTCGGCCGTGATCAGCGAGGTCACGCCGAGCGACCGCAGGGCCCGGGTCATCCGGAACAGCTCCGAGCGGACCGTGTGCTGGTCGGGGAACTGGCCGAAGTAGGCCCCGAGGGCGTCGAGCACGAGCCGACGGGCGCCGACCTTCTTGACCGCGTACTGGACCCGGGCCATCAGGGCGCCGAGGTCGTAGCCGCCCGCGAAGACGGGCTGCTCCCCGGGGTCGGGGGAGACGTCGACGAAGGCCCATTTCCCCTGGGCCTCCCAGGCGGGGATGTCCCAGCCGAGGCCGCGGAAGTTGCGTCGCAGGTCCTCGGGGGTCTCCTCGAAGGTGACGAGGACCCCCGGCTCCTCGCGGACCATCACCCCGGCGGCCAGGAACTGGGCGCCGAAGACCGTCTTGGCGCTGCCCGACGAGCCGGCGACCAGCGTCACCCGCCCTTCGGGGAGGCCGCCGCAGGCGATGAGGTCGAATCCGTGGATTTCCGTGGGGAGCTTCGTGATCGACATGGAAGGTTCAATCGGCCTCCTTCACGCGGGCCTCTGTGACGGGGGCGTGCGTCGGGCTCGCGAGGAGATCGAGCGCCGCCAGCACGCGAGCCGCGTCCGACAGGTCGCCGATGATTCGGCGCTGCGGCTCGGGGTGTTCCTTGATGACCGTCGGGGTTGCCAGGACCTTGTCTTGCTCGGCCAGCTCGGGCTGTTCGAGCACGTCGACGACGAGCAGCTCATACTGGCCGGAGAGTTCCGCGTCGCAGAGCCGTTGCAGCGTCGCGACGGCCCGCTGCGACCGGGAGGTCAGGCCGGTGATGTACAGTTTCAGGACATAACGGTCCATACACGGTCACTCCGAGCCATCCGGGGACCGATCCGACGCGACCGCTCCGTTGCGGGTCGCCGCGGCGAGATTCGTGCGATAATGTTCGGCAAGACGGCCCATCAACTCAAGCACCGCAAGTTGAGCTTCCTCGACGTAGGCATTGGCCTTTGCAGCTTTCGTGCCGGAAGAGCGCTGGCGGAGGGCCATCGCGTGCAATTCGACCACGTCGCGCGGCCCGGCGCCGGCGGTGGCGAGCCGCTCGGCCAGGGCGCTCAGCAGGGCCGAGCCGTCGGGCTGCCGGGCCGTCTGATAGCCCCGGTGCAGCAGCCTTAGGTCGAGCACGTGGCCGAAATCCTCCAGGGCGTCGCAGAAGACCTCGGGCATCTCGCGGCTCAGCGGGAGCGGACGCGGGGTGCCCCGGTCTTCGGGGCGATCGGCCAGCCCGGCCAGGGCCTGATAGAGCCTCGCGTCCCGTTCGAGCCGGTTGATGTGCTCGGAGCGGAGCTCGGCCTCGGACTCGACCTGGACGATCCGCTGGCGGAGCCGGACCTCGGGGGTCACGTCTTCGAGGGTGGTGACGACGCCGCCGAGCGCCCCGGTCCCGTCCCGGACCGGGGCGGCGGTCGACCGGAACCAGCGGTGCCCGAGTTCCCATTCGTCCCGGCTCCGGGAGCCGCTGCGGAGGGTCCGGTCGTGGGGCCACTGCATGCCGGCGGGAATCAGGAGGGCCGCCTGATCCGTCAGCCGCTGGCCGAGGAAGGCGGCCGGCTTGACCCGCAGCAGGGCGGCCATCGCGGCGTTGGCCCATCGGACCCGGCCGTCGGGGTCGAGCAGCGCCATGCCCTCGTCGATCGCCTCGAAGATCGTCCTCCAGCGATCGGCCTCGACGCCGAGTGCCTGCAACCGGCCGCCGACCCGCGCCCAGGCCCGGATCGTGGTGAGCCATCGCGAGCGATCGGGCGGGCGGTCCAGCACCTCGACCGCCAGGGGGCGGAGCACCTCGGGGAACGGATCGGCTTCGGCCCGGGTCAGGACCAGCGCCGGGGCGGGGGGGGACGGCGACCCGAGCACGTCGAGGCCGAACGCCCCGGCCTCGTCGAGCGACGCATCGAGCAGGATGAGCCGGGTCTCCCGCCCCTCGGGACGCGCCAGCGCGGCGCGAGCCTCGGCCGTCGAGCAGACGTCTCGGCTCCGCAACCCTTCGGTCGCGAGCAGCCGGGCGACGGCCTCTCGGGTTTCAGCGTCCCCGTGGACGTTCAAGATCGTCCGAAACTCTCCGGCGATCACCGTGACTGATGCTCCCCGAGGACATCATCCCTGCCCGCGATGCGCCCCGGAATCTCCCGTCCTGTCGAAGATTCCCCAGTTTTGCATGGCATCACATTATAGACCCTGGTCCCTTGGTACGGGCAAATCGATTCGACGGATTTTCACGAGAAAAGCGGGTTCTCAGGATGGTTGGTCGTCGGTCCCGAGATACCGCCCCCCATCGATCCGGTAGCAGCCGCCCGTCGCAAAGTCGGTTCCTTCAAGCAAATAGAGCACAAGACGGTTGGCGTCGTCGGCCGACCCGAGCCGGGCCAGCGGGGTCGCCCCGACGATCTCCCGCCGTTGCTCGTCGGTCATGTTTGGCCAGGGGACGATCGTGCCCGGCTGGATCAGGTTCACCGCGACGTGGGGGGCCAGTTCCTTGGCCATCGCCAGGGTCATGGTCGTCAGCCCACCCTTGGCGGCGATGTAGGGCAAATCTCCCCCACGGGGGCGATCGGTCCCCCAGTCGCCGAAGCAGATGATCTTCCCCTTCAGGCCCGAGGCGTCGGCGATCGGCCCCTGGGCGAGCATGGCCCGGCCGGCGGCGACGGCCGAGTGGTACGGCGCGCTCAGGTTCGCCGCGATCATCCGGTCGTAATGCTCGGGCGTCAGCTCGGCAAAGGGCGTCCGCTCGTAGATGCTCGCCATGTTGATCAGGGCGTCGATCCGGCCGAACCGCCCGACGACCCGATTCACGGCCCGCTCGGCCTGCGCCGGGTCGGCCAGATCGGCCTCGACGGCCAGGGTGTCGGCGGCACCTCGGGATCGGCAGTCGTCGAGGGTCTGCTCGATCGCCTCGCGGCTGGTCCGATAGGTCATGGCCAGCTTCGCGCCCCGGTCGGCGAGCGACCGGGCGAGCGCCGAGCCGACGCGGCGGCCCCCGGTGATCAGGATGGACGCTCCGGCGAGCTTCACAGGCCCCTCCAGGGGACGTCGGCCACGCCGGCCTCGGCATTGGCCGATCGGGCGAGGACGAACAGGTAGTCGCTCAGGCGGTTGAGATAGACGACCAGGCTCGGCGGCACATGCTGCCCGTCGGCATGGCCCAGGGAAACGACCACGCGCTCGGCCCTCCGGCAGATGGTCCGGGCCAGGTGCAGTTGCGCGGCGGTCGGCGACCCCCCGGGCAGGATGAAGTGCTGCAAGGGGGGCAGGCCCGACTCGACGTGGTCGATCTCGTGCTCGATGCGGAGGATGAAGTCGTGCGGGACGCTGTCGTGGAAGGGGCCGTCGGGGTCGGGGTCGGCCAGGGCCGCCCCCACGGTGAACAGCTCTTCCTGGAGCTGCGACAGCTTGCGGTCGAGGTCGAGGCTGATGGCCGTGGTCGACCGGGCGACGCCGAGCACGGCGTTCAGCTCGTCGACGGTGCCGTACGCCTCGATCCGGAGGTCGTCCTTGCCGACCCGGCCGGGGCCGAGCAGGCCGGTGGTGCCATCATCCCCGGTTTTCGTGTAAATCTTGGGCACGAATTCACTTGCTCCGAGACGGCGGCCCGAGAACGCGGCGAGACGGCGAAGCGGCGGGCGGATTGGCGAAGCCTGGTCACAGCCCCTATACTAGTCGCGAGGCGGGGGGTCGAAAAGGGACCCTCCGGCACCGAATCACCCCGGAGGCCCCCATCGATGACGCTCCCGATCGCCCTGGCCGCGGCCCTCGCGGCCCCGATCTTCGCCCTCGATCCGCCGCCGCAGGCGCAGCAAGAGCAGCGGCCGAGCCCGTCCTCCTCCCCCGGCCGGTCGTATGGCGGCCCCGGCGGCCCTCCCGGGGCCGAGGAGATGACCGCCGAGGAGGTCGCCGCCAACGAGTCGCGCCACCTGAAGGACATCCGGCAGGTGACCTACGGCTTCGCCAAGGCCGGCGAAGGGTACTTCAGCCCCGACGGCAAGACGGTCATCTTCCAGGCCGCCGAGTACCCCGAGCCGACGACCCTCCAGCCCCCTCCCGAGGGCTGGGACGGCTATCAGATTTACATGGCCGAACTGACCCCCGGCGCCCGGCCCGTCATGGTCAGCACCGGCGAGGGGAAATGCACCTGCGCCTACTTCCACCCCGACGGGAAGTCGATCCTGTTCGCCTCCTCGCACCTCGACCCGGCGCTGCAAGAGGACGCCCCCGAGGCCGACCACCCGAAGGCCCCCGCCTACAGCCGTTCCGAGCGCTATGCCTGGGACTTCGATCCGCATATGGATATCTTCCGGCTCGACCTCGACGACCGGGGCCGGTTCTTCCGGAACATCGGGACGAGCGAGGACGGACGCCCCGTCTTCGGCAAGCCCATGGAGCGCGAGACGCTCGTCCGCCTGACCGACGCCCCCGGCTACGACGCCGAAGGGAGCTATTCGCCCGACGGCTCGCAGATCGTCTTCACCAGCTTCCGCGACGGCGACGCCGACATCTACGTGATGGACGCCGACGGCTCGAACGTCCGGCAGATCACCGACGCACCCGGCTACGACGGCGGCCCCTTCTTCTCCCCCTGCGGCAAGTACCTGATCTACCGCAGCGACCGCCAGGAGAACGACCTGCTGCAACTGTTCATCAACACCGTCGACGGGCAGAACGAACGCCAGCTCACCGACAACGAGCACGTGAACTGGGGGCCGTACTTCCACCCGGACGGCCGGTTCATCGCCTACTCGACCAGCAAGCACGGCCACTTCAATTATGAGATCTACCTGATGGATCTCGAGACCGGCGACGAGCGGCGCCTCACCTTCGCCCCCGGCTTCGACGGCCTCCCCGTGTTCAGCCCCGATGGCTCGAAGCTGATGTGGACCTCGAAGGGCCGCACCGCCGACAACACCAGCCAGCTCTTCATCGCCGACTTCGTCCTCGATCCCGACGCCGAGCAGTAAGGGGCGATGCGCCTCGACCCCGAGTCCCTCCAACCCACCCGGAGCACCCGCCTCGATGAACGCCAAGGACGCGATCCGCAATACCATCGACATGAGCGCGATGATCGTCGACAGCTACCTCAAGGATCTCAGCGACGCCGACCTGCTGGTCCGGCCGGTCGAGGGCATGAACCACATGGCCTGGCAGATCGGCCACCTGATCGGGGCCGAGCGGCACTTCGTCGAGCTGATCAGGCCCGGCACCAGCCCGGCCCTGCCGGCCGACTTCCCCGAAGGACACGGCCGCGACAAGTTCACCGAGGACGACCCGGCGAAGTTCTATTCCGTCGCCAAATATCAGGAGCTCTGGGGGGCCCAGCGCCAGGCGACGCTCGCCCTGCTCGACAGCCTCTCGGATGAGGACCTCGACCGCGTCGACCCCGAGAAATTCCCCCCCTTCGCCCCGACCGTCGGCGCCCTGATGAACATGGTCGGCGGACACCCCTTGATGCACGCCGGCCAGTTCGTCGCCGTCCGCCGGAAGCTCGGCAAGCCCGTGGCCATCTGAGCGATTCGGGCAGGCGGCGGGGGTGACGATCGGCCGGCCTGGGCGATCGTCACTCCCGATCCGACCGATCGGCCGGGGCCCTGGGAGCATAGAGGAACAGGCCCGCCGCGACCCCGCCGAAGGCGTAACGACGGCGGGCCGCCTCGGCCAGTTCGGGGGGCAGCCCGAAGCCGTAGGAGTCGTACGGGTCGGCCCGATCGAACAGGTCCTTGGTCGTGATGATGAGGTCATAATCGCCCGACTCGATCCGCTGCCGGATGGCGGTCGGCTCGATCTTGCCCGTCTCGACCAGAATGCGAAAGAGCCACGGGTCGACGAACGCGGCCCGGTCTCCCTGGTGGGCGGCCACCATGCCGCTATCGGTCAGGATGCGCATGCCCGGATCCGCGGCCAGTTCGAAAATCCGGCGGTACTGCGCCACCACCGGCCGGCCGGCGGTCGAGAAGTAGCCGTGGATCGACCGGGACGATCGGAACTGGGCATGGGAGTAGTCGAGGCTCGGGAGCAAACATGCCCCCAGGCCGATGAGCCCAACAACCACCGGCAGGGCGATCCGGGGACGAATCGGCCCCGAGGCCCGGAGCAACACCGCGACCGACCCCCAGACCGCTCCGCCCGCCAGCGCCGCGACGAGACGAAGACCGAGGAAATAATTCAAGTCCGAGCCGCTTTTCATCGCCAGCACCACCGCCCCGACCAGCACCACACCGGCCAGTACAGCCAGCGAAGGCGCCCGGTCCTGGCGTCGGACGGTCCAAAGCACCATGCCGACGAGGGCGAGGATCGGCAGTTCCGGCCCGAACTGGCCGAGCCGGGCGAGGGTCCGTCGCCAGTCCGCCAGCAGGATCGGCGTCTCGGCCGCGCCGAACAACTCGCGGGCGAACAGGGGCTCGACCGTCAGCGAGACCGCCGCGATGATCGCCAGCGTGACGGCCCCCGACACCGCCCCCAGCGTGATTCCCCAGCGCACCCGATGCGTCACCATCGCCGCCAGGACTGCGGCGATCAGGTACAATCCCATCGTCTGCTTCGTGAAGATGGCCGCGACCAGCAAGGTCGCCCCCAGCGTGTACCTCCATCGCGACGCTCGGCCGGCGGCCAGCAGGAAGCCCGCGAGGCCGATCGTGTCGGCCATCAGGTCCGCCCGGACCATCACGCCGAACCCGAACAGCGGGGCCGCCCCCAGCGTCAGCAATCCGGCGAAGAGGCCCGCCCCCTTCCCGTCCCGGGCCCCCGAGGCCGCGCCGACGATCAGGCTCGCCAGCAGGGCCGAGCCGAGACTGGTCAGCCGGCCGATCGCGTACAGGCCCTCCAGCCCGGCGCCCAGCACCCGGCCGACTCCCCCAACAATCAGGAAATAAAGTGGTCCGAACACGTTCATGACGTGCGGATCGGCCTTCCAGTCGGGATACATGACCCGGTCGTGCTGCACGCGCCAGGCGAGGTGGACCATCTGGGCTTCGAGGTGGTACACGTCGAGCGGGTTGCCGATGGTGAACCAGGCATAGCCCAGGAACAGCGCCGCCCGCATCAGGGCGATCACGAAACAGCACGCCAGCACGAATCGAATCAAGGGGCGCATGACAACCTGGCTCGGCCTGATTTCGTTGTGGGACGGTGGCGTCGGCGCGATCGTCATCGCGGGGGCGCGCCGGGGGCCGGCAGGACCCGGGGCAATAACGCCTCGACCCGGCGCAGGGCCGGGTCCATGCCCGAGAGCCTCATCGCCCGGACGTGGGCGCCGAGCGATCGCCAGTCGTCGGGCGTGTCGACATCGTACCACGGGGGCAAGACCGCCAGCGAGCGGCCCGACCCCCTGAGCCGGTCGAGCGTCTGCCCGAGGACCCCCGCCGTGCTCCAGTCGATGCCCTGGAACAGCGACGGCACCGGCACCCGGCTGCCGATCAGGTAATACCCCCCATCGGTCGACGGGCCAATCACCACATCCTTCTGATCGAGGCACAAGAACGCGCTGATGACGATCGACGGGTCGAGCGTCGGGCTGTCCGAACCGATCACCACGACGCGCGAGGCCCCCTCGGCGAACTCGCCCTCGAAAAACGCCTGCAGGCGGGCGCCCAGGTCGCCGGCCGCCTGCGCCTGCATGGCCAGGCCCCGCGGGACGACCCGATCGAACCAGGGGCCGGCCCCTTCGGGCGAAAAGACGAAGACCCGGCGCCCGCCGGGGGCGAGGTAGCGATCCGTCCCCCAGGCTTCGAGCGTGTCGAGCAGCATCGCCTCGTGCGCCTCGGCGGCGAAGTCGTCGCCGAACTCGGCCGCCAGCCGCGTCTTGACCTTGCCCGGCTCCGGTTGCTTGCCGAAGATCCCCAATACCGCCCCTTCGGGCATCGGCCACGACACGATCTCACCTCGTTCGTTCTTGATGGGACTTGCGTTCTGCCTCGGCCCGGAGCAGCCGATCCAAGAGGACCGGCTCCACCTTCCCCCGGAACCTCACCTTCCCGTCGACCGCCACGACCGGCACCGACGCCCCGTGCGCCTCGACCAGCGCCGGGTCGGTGTCGATGTCGACCTCCTCGACGCGGAACCCGTGCCGCCTGCGCCTCGGCTCGATCACCGCCTTCGCCGCCTCGCAGCACGAGCACTCGGCCCGGGAGTAGATCGTCACGCGCAGGTGATCGGCCCGAGGATGGAGGGTACGACCGAGACTCGACTGGATGTGTTCCTTGAGGGTTCGGAACCAGCGAGAGGGCCGCGATGAATTAACGTTCATTGTGGACTGCGTCTCGGATGTCTCTCGCCTCTTCCGGGGTGCGGGTGAACACGAACTCGACCCTGGCCTGTTCCTCGTCGTCCAGGTGATCGATCAACCTTCTCCAAACACGGTCTTGTCGTTCTTCATCCGGGAGATCCTTGAACATCGAAGAGACGACGACAACGAGGACTCGACCTCCTCCAGAGGGAGAAACCATGACATGATCTGATGGGGTCTTCTTGAATTCTTTCAGAATTTCGATGAGATGATCGTGAAGTTTCATGAGGTTTTCCTTGTCTCAATCGCGCTGAACAGGTCGTCGCCAAATCCTTCGACCGCCTAGGTCCAGGTGTCGACCAGCGGCTTGGAGATGGTAACGGTCGGATGATGGCCGGATCCGGTCATTTCATTGCGATCTGCTCGATGAACGATGAGGTGGCGACGTTTCATCGCTCCTGTCAGGCGAGTGTCGTAGGGCTTGATCAATTCGAGTGGGATTTCGAGGGCTGCCAGGAGGCTTTTGATGTCGCCCAGATTATTATAATTCGATCGTTCTAGCCAGTGGCCGATCATCTGCGTGATCAGGTCATCGACCGTCGCCCCCCGGAATTTCGCAAGCTGGGCCAAAGAGATTTTTTCCCTCTTGTCATCATCGCCGAGACTGAAGGGGATCTTCAAGGGCGACAACCGATCCTCGCTTGCCATTGGCAAGAGACGTTCTGCAAGGCTGCGCAGGAGATCTTCCAGAGTCGCATGGAGCAGGACGACAGCGGAACGCAACACATCTGTATCCCGAACAGACCGGCGACCCGGCACCCCTGTCCCAAGTTGTTCGTACACCTGGACAAGACTTCGAACCCGATCCAGATTGCTCTGGAAACGGGAACGCACTTCGTCAATCTCGGGGCCGAGTTTCGTTGCCATGGAGTCGCCCGAGAAAGTCAATCAAGTAATGGGATTTGGATTCACCGTTCCTTGTTCGAAGCGTGTGAAAGTCGGTCAAATTGAATGAGGGACGATCTCGAGCTTGCGGACCTCGACCAGGTTATCGAAAAAGGTCGCCCCGCCCCCCATGTCGGACAGGGCCGAGGAGGTGGTGGCGTTGACCCCCGAATCGCCCGGGGAATGCTTCGACCAGTAGATCCCGAGGCTCGCGGCCGTGCCGGGGCGGACGGCGTCGGTCAGGGCGACACGGGCGAGGAATCGGCCGCGGGCGTTGTAGACTTCGGCCCAGTCTCCCGAGGAGAGGCCGCGCGCGGCGGCGTCTTCAGCCGACAGTTCGATCGTCGGGTCGCCGGCCGCTCGCAGGTGCGAGCCGGAGTTGGCGAAGGTCGAGTTCAGGAACTGCGGGCGAGGGGGGCTGACCAGCTGGATCGGGTAGCGTGCCGCCAGCTCGGGCCTCGTCTGCGGATCCTCGAGCGGGGGGATGTACGAGGGCAGGGGGTCGAAGCCGTCGGCCTTCATCCGCTCGGAATACAGCTCGCACTTGCCCGAAGGGGTCGGGAAGCGGCCGTCGGCGAACGGCCGATAGTCCTCGGGGATGTTCAAGCGAACCGATCCCAGGGTTTTCAAGCGTTCCAGTGCGATCCCTTCCAGCGCCGGGCCGCCATCCAGCGCCTGTCTCATCAAGGTATCGTCGTCGGGAAACAGGGCGGGATCGAACCCGAGCCGGTCGGCCAGGCCCCGGAAGACGTCGGCGTTCGATCGGCACTCCCCGCGAGGCGCGATCGCCCGGGGGTTGTGCATCACGAAGTGATGGCCGTACGACGTGTGAATGTCCTCGTGCTCGAGCTGCGAGGTGGCCGGGAGCACGACATCGGCGTAATCGACCGTGTCGGTCGGGAACAGCTCGTGGACGACCGTGAATAGATCGTCGCGGAGCAGGCCGTCAATCACCTTCTTCTGATCGGGCGCCACCGCCGCCGGATTGCAGTTGTACACATAAAGCGCCTTCACCGGAGGGCCGGGGAGTTCCCCCGCCAATGCCTCGGCCAGTCGATTCATGTTGACCGATCGCGTGCCGGGCGGCGAAAGATCTGGGCGGGTCAGCGCGAGCGAGTTCAGCCCGTAGGTCCCGCTCGTCGAGAGCAAGGCCCCGCCCCCCCGGTGCCGCCAGGCGCCGACGATCGCCGGCAGGCAGGTGATCGTCCGCACGGCCATCCCGCCGCCGCCGTGGCGCTGGAGGCCGTAGTTGACGCGGATCAGGCTCGGGTGCTCGGTCGCATAACGCCGCGCCAGGGCTTCGATCTGATCAACCGGGACGCCGGTGATCGCCGCAACCCGATCGGGCGGATACTCCCTCAACACGCGGTCGCGAAGCTGTTCCGCTCCAATCGTGCCCCGATCCAGGTAATCCTGATCGTGCAGGTGTTCACGCCAGATCACGTGCATCAAACCCAGCGCCAGGGCGGCATCGGTGCCGGGACGGGGCTGGATGTGCCAGTCGGACCGGCGGGCGGTGGAGCTGGCGTAGGGGTCGATGGTGACGATCGTCGCATTCGTGCGCTTGCGGGCCTCGATCATCAGGCTCCAAAGATGACTGTTCGTGTTCGCCGTGTTCGACCCCCAGTTGAGGATCAATCGGCACTCGGGGACGGCCATCGGGTCGGCCCCCAATCGGCCGAGCCCCATCGTGTACTCGTAACCGACCCCCCCGGCCGAGGCGCAGATGGTCCGGTCGAGCTTCGAGGCGCCGAGCAGGTGGAAGAAGCGGCGGTCGAGGCTCTCGGCCTGCAACTTCCCCATCGTCCCGTAATAGCTGTACGGCAGGATTGCCTGGGGACCCTGGGCCGACGCGGCGATCGTCCGGAAACGATCGGCGATCAGGTCGAGCGCCTCGTCCCAGGTGATGCGCTCGAATCGCCCCCGGCCGGGCCCCTTCGGGCCGACGCGACGCATCGGGTGCATCAGGCGATCGGGGCTGCCCACGCGGTCGAGGTACCTGGCCATCTTCTGGCAGAGGAACCCGCGCGTGAAGGGGTGGTCGCGGTCGCCGCGCAGGTCCACGGCGACCCCGTCGCGCACGGTCACGACCATGCTGCACGTGTCGGGGCAGTCGAGCGGGCAGACGTTCTTGACGACGGTTTCGACAGGATTGGACACGGCGGGTCGGGCTCCGGCGGGCAATCGGCCCTTTTGCGTGGCGGTCGAGACTCCTTTCCGATTCTAGGATGAACCTCGTGCCTTTGGCGAGGCGCGGTCGATCCCGGTCGCCAGGCTGTTTCTCCGATTGCGGCCGAATCCAGGCGATCGGCGCCCGGTTCTTTCGGCCCCGATGGGTTGCTTGCCGATCGTCGACGGCTCACAATGTGGGCATGACTGAAATTCCCTGGCGAATCGCGATCGAACGCGCCTTGACGGTCCATCACGGGGCCCCCCCCTCGCGATGGCTCCAGCTGGCGACCGTCGCGGCCGACGGCTGGCCGAGCGTCCGCACGGTCGTCTTCCGAGGGTTCCTCGGCGACGGCCCGATCCTCCGCTTCACGACCGACCTGCGCAGCGCGAAGGTGGCCCAGATCGACCGGGACTCCCGGGCCGAGGCGTGCTGGATGTTCACCGAGACCCGCGAGCAATTCCGCCTGGCCGGCCACCTCCGCCTCATCGGACCGGACGAGGCCGACCCGCCCCTGGTCGCCGAGCGGTCCGAGGTCTGGACGGCCTTGCCGCCGGCCACCCGCATCAGCCTGCTCTGGCCCGAGCCGGGCGCCCCCCGGGCCGACCTCCGCCGATTCAAGGTCGGCACGCCCGACCCCCACGAGCCCCCCCCGTCGTTCGCCCTCCTGCTGCTCGATCCGGAGCGGGTCGATCACCTCGACCTGCGCGCCGAACCGCACAGCCGCGTGCAGTATCAGCGCCTGGGAGGGGCCGACGAGCCGATCGAGTGGGCCTCGCTGGCCGTCAATCCCTGACCCCTCGCCCCGGGCGGTTCGACTCGCAGGAGACCCATCGTCATGACGCTCACGTCCCTCGTCCTCGCGTCCCTGGCCCTTGCGATCGTTCCCGGGCAGGAGGACGACCCGAAACCGAAGCCCGAGACGTCGCTGGCCTCGGCCCCGATCGAGACGCCCGAGCCGGTCGAAGGGGGCGAGGCCATCGGCGGACTCTACCGTTCCGGCCCGATTTACCTGGCCGCCCAGCCCGACCCGGAGACCCTCTCCCGGCTGGCCGAGGACGGCGTGACGGTCGTCATCAACCTGCGGCCGCCCGAGGAGATGGACTCGGTCCCCTTCGACGAACCGGCCCTGATCAAGTCGCTCGGGCTTGATTATGTCACCATCCCGATCGGCCGGCCCCCCTACGCCCCCCGGCTCGAGGCGGTCGAGCAGTTGCGGGAGGCGCTGGCCTCGCACGAGGGGAAGGCGCTGATCCATTGCTCACACGCCATCCGGGCCTCTCGGCTCTGGGCGGCGCACCTGGTCAAGGACCGGGGCCTCTCCCGCGATCAGGTCGATGCCTTCACCCAGATCACCACGGGGGGGCCGGCTCGGGTCGAGCAGTTTCTCGGGGCAGACGAGCCGGGAACCCCGTAATCACGCCCCGCGCCGTTCCAGGACCATCCGCAGATACGATCGCGTCTCGACCTGATCGGACCCGAGGCCGAGCCGCTGGGCCAGTTCGAGCACGACCCGCTGCGCCTCGGGCAAGTCGGCCGGACCGTTGGCAATCGCCTCGACCTCGGCATACACCCCCAGCCCGTCGACCGAGTCGAGGCCGACCTGGACCCATCGGCCTTCGAACTGGAGGTCATAGGCGAGCCGGCGCTTGCGGACCGTCGCCACCGGCCGGAAGCCGAGGTTGACGAACAGGCGCTCCATCTTCAGCAAGGCGTCGGGACCGGGCTCGAAGGTCAGTTCCACCTCCTCGCGGGTCTTGGTGGGGCCGGCCAGCTTCGGGCCCTTGTACGTCACGCGGTTCTCGCCCCCGTCGCGGCGAAGACGCATCGCCTCGTCCGTCTCCCGGAAGTCGCGGGCCGGATGAGACATGTAAATGTCCTCCTGCTCCACTTCCTCGCGAGCCACCGCGCCGAGGTCGCCGAGCCGGCGCAACAGGTCCTCGTGATTGGCGTCCCGGAACTTCATCTCCACTTCGAACGGGCTCATCCCAACGCACTCCGACTCGGGGATCGGGGCCTTTCTCTCCGGAATCGCGGATCTCGCCCCAACAGCGGCAGCCTATCCGCCCCCAAGTCATGCGGTCAACCAACTCCCCCCTTCCAGGGCAGACCGTGAGATCGGTTCCCTCCAACCTCGCCGGCTCGTTCCCGGATCCCACATGCCGAAAAATCGTAGCGGCTCAGGGGCTCGACATTTGTCAGACCGGCGCCTAGGATGACGATACACCTCTGACATCTGTCTCGCGATCGGTCCTTGATCTTCTGTCGGGGCCGATCGCGGGCGATCGAACACACCGATCGGGCCGTCGTCCCGTCGATTTTCGAACCGATCGAGGTCTTCTGATGAATCACGACGCGATCCCCCCGACCGGGGCACCCCTGCCGGTGCGCCGAGGGCTCGACCCCACCGGCCTGATGCGGTGGGTCTACACGAGCAATCCGTTCTATGTCATCAGCGCCGGCCTGGTCTTCCTCGGCCTGCGGGCCTCGTTCGACGCGAGGGGGCCGGCGGTGGAGACGGGGGCCCTGATGCTCGGCCTGGCGGCGTACACCCTCCTGCTCGCCGCGACGGCGGTGGTGCTGGTCCGCCGGGGGAAGGTCTGGGACGACGTCCGGACGGTCCTCCTGCTGGTCGTCCTGATGTTCCTGGCCATCTCGGTCGCGTTCGACGAGACCCTGGCGGGCGACCCGGCCATGGGGCGCGGTCTCTACCTCGTCGGCCTCGGGTTCGCGCTGCTCGTGAGCGAGGGGGTCTTGCGAGGCCTCGGCCTGGACCTTCGCACCGGGTTCCGGGTGCCCTATCAGGCGATCCTGGCCCTCTTCTTCCTCTACCCGATCGGCCTGGCGCCCCTCGTCGATCGGCCCGACGACCCGGCCTTGATGTGGGCCCTGTTCGGCTTCGCGCCGACGGCGGGCCTCCTGAGCCTGACCCTGCTGCCGGCGATCCGCCGCGGGCCGTCGTATGCCGAGAAGAACGGCAGCCCCTGGCGCTGGCCCTTGTTCCCGTGGGTCCTGTTCGGATTGCTCGGCGGGGCGGCCTGCGCGCGGTCGTACTCGCTCTGCGTCTCCTTCCATTTCGTGATGAAGGACCAGACGATCTTCGGCCCGTATTTTCTCGTGCCCTTGCTCCTGCCCGGGGCCTTCCTGCTGCTGGAGCTGGGGCGATCGGCGCGGGATCAGACGGCCGGGCGGGTGGTCACGACCCTGGCCCTGCTCGCGCCGATCGGCCTGCTCGGCCTGGCGATGATCGGCCACGACCGGCCCGACCCGGTCTATCACGCCTTCCTCTCCCAGTTTCGAGCCGCCTTCGGCGCAACCCCGGCCTTCCTGACGCTCGTGCTCGCCCTGCCGCTTTATCTCTGGGCGATCCATCGTCGGGTGCCCGGCGGGATCGACGGCTTTTGCCTGGCCCTGGCCGCCCTGGCGGTGGTCCGGCCGACGACCCTCGACCCGGGCGGCCTCTCGTTCGCGAACCCGTGGCCGTTGCTCCTGGCGGCGATCGTCCAGGCGGTTGCGGCGATCCGGCGGCGGAACGAGGGGCGGGGCCTGCTGTCCTGCGCCTTCCTGATCGCGAGCCTCACGGCGATCCTGCCCGAATCGACGGGCGAGACGATCCCCTGGATCGTCGTCGCCCACCTGGCGCTCGTCGTGATGCTCGGCTTCGGCCTGCGGGAGGGGCCGCTGGGCGACGTCCTGCGCGAGCTGGCGGTCGGGGGGTTCCTGATCCTCGGCGTCTGCTGGATGATCGGGGCGTTCGCCGAAGTGTTCCTCCGACTCGGGCCGATGGCCGATGCCGCCTACCTGCCGACCCTGGCCGCCCTGGCCGTCGCGTATGCCAGGGGGGGCGGCGGCCGGGCGTTCCTCGTCGCGGCGGCCTTGTTGATCGGGGGCTGGGTGTGCGTCTACGGGGCGTGGTCGTACCGGACCTTGCGTCGCCTGGTCCCGGGCCTCGACCAGATCGCGCTCGGCCTGCTCTCGTTCGCGGTCGCGGCCCTGATCAGCCTGGCCAAGGCCGGCGTCACCCTCTGGCCCGGCGCATCGCGCCGGGCGCCCGAGCCGCCGACGGGGCTCGACGGGTCGTGACCGGCCGGTCATCCCCGCTCAACCCGGTCGCGCCCCAGGCGTTTCGCCCGGTAGAGGGCCGCGTCTACCCGGGCCAGCAGGTGGTCGAGCGATTCCCCGGGTTCGGCCTCGACCACCCCGAAGCTGGCCGTCAGTTGCAGCGCGTCTTGCCCCGCAAACGTGATCCTGGACACACGCTTGCGCAGGCGCTCGGCAATGCGATGCGCGTGTTCGAGGTCGAGGTCCGGCAGGATGATCAGGAACTCCTCGCCCCCGATCCGGGCGACGATGTCGCTCGCCCGGCTCTTGGCCTCCAGGCAGGCCTCGAAGGCCTTCAGGGCCGCGTCGCCCCCGGCGTGGCCGAAGCCGTCGTTCACCCGCTTGAAGTGGTCGATGTCGGTCATGATCAGCGCGAACGGGATGCCCGACTCGCGCCGGAGCGCGATCTGCTGATCGAGCATCTCCATCGCCTGGCGTCGGTTGATCGCGCCGGTCAATGGGTCCTTCTCGGCCAGCTCCCGCATCTGCCGATAGGCCGATTCGAGCGCGACGACCGGGCTGGCATCCCGAAAGATCTCGACGGCCCCCACGTTCTCGCCGTCGTCGTCGTAAATCGGCATCACCGACACATCGACGGCCACCCGGTGCCCCTTGCGATGCTTCAGGAACACGCGGGCCGAGGTCGGTTCGTCCTCGTGAATGGCCCGAAGCAGGGGGCACCCCGTTTTGCAGAGGAAGGTCCCCTGGCAGTCGGTATGGCAAAGAATATTGTCCTGGCAGGGGTGCCCGACCACCTCGCTGCTCGTGTATCCGCTGAGCCGTTCGGCAGCCTGGTTCCAGTAGAGGATGGTCCGGTTCCGATCCACGAAGTAGACGCCGTCGTAGAGCCGATCCAGCAGCCGTTCGAAGAACTTCGAGCCGAACGGCCGGACGACCTCATTGGCGGAAATCGCCCCGCTGATCTCCTCAACCGGCATGGCACGACCACTCCTCGAAGTTGCCCAACCCTTGCAAACGCGTCTCACTTCGATTTGAGAAAAGTCTAGAACACGATTCGCATCTCCGGCCGACAAAGATCCCGATTGCGTGAATGCGGGGGCCGGGCCTCCGGGCCCGACGCCGATGGGGAGACACGACATCGGCAAACCGGCCGGGGCGGGTCACCCCTCGAACGACACGTCCAGGCGCATTAGAATCACCCCGAAATCGATCCGATCGCCGCCGAGCGGCCGGGTCGCCTTGCCTGATCAGGAACCCGATCGAGGCGAGCCGGGCCGACTCGGCTCGTGCAGGAGTCAACGACCGATGCGACATTTTGTCCGTCCTGCGGCCTTCGGCCTGAGCCTCGCCCTGGTCGGGTGCGGCGGGTCCGGCGATCCCGTGCCCACCGTCGCACAACCGGGGGCGATCGGAGACGCCTCGGCCCTCGACCCGGGCCCGGCCGCCGGCCCGTCCCCCTCCCTCAACGAGCCGACCGCGGAGGGGGAGGAGGTCGTCACCGCCTCGGGCCTGGCCTACGAGACGATCCGGGCCGGCGAGGGGCCGCAGGCCAGGCCGGGGGATCGGGTCGTGCTCCACTACGTCGCGACCATCGAAGGGGGCGAGCCGATCGACAGCAGCCGGGACCGCGAGACCCCCTGGACCCACACCATCGGCGACTCGCGGGCGGTCCAGGGGTTCAACGAAGGGGTCGCCGGCATGAAACTCGGCGAAGTCCGCCGCCTGGCCGTCCCGGCGAATCTCGCCTACGGGGCGCTCGGCACGTTCGGCGAATACGCCCCCGGCAAGGAGCACTCGCTCGACGGCGCGATGCAGGCCGACGAGCTCCCCTCCATCCCGCCGAACTCGACCATCATCTACGAGGTCGAGCTCCTGGAGATCGCCCCCGACCCAAACGAGGCCGACCCCGCCGCCGAAGCTATCTCTGAGGGTGAAGCCGGAGCCGAACCCGCCGACGAGGCCGACCCCAACGGCTGATCACCGCTCGCCCGATCATTCCGCCCCGATCGGATCCAGGCGGGCCGGTTCCCCTTCGCGCAAAAGCCAGGCGGGACCGGCCTCCAGATCCTCGAAGCGGTCGGTCTGACCGCTCGGCCAGCGCACCTCGACCCGGTCGGCGGCCGTCGCCGACCCGAGGCCGATCCGCAGTTGCTCATCATTCTGAGACAGGTAGCTGCCCCCCCCCGCGATCGGCACGCAACGCGACCGCGGGCCGGCCGAGACGACCACCGTCGCGCCGATGGCCGAGCGGTTGCTCCGCGTCCCTTCGAGGCGGAGCCGCAGATACCGCGACGGCCCCGCATGATCGTTGCGGAGCAGGCTGGCCGGCGCGTTCTGGGCGACGACGACCAGGTCGGGGTCGCCGTCGCCGTCGAGGTCCCCCGAGGCCACCCCGCGTGCGTCGTGATCGCGGGCGAACCACGACCCCGGCCCGAACCCCAGCCGCTCGAATCGCCCCGCGTCCGGCTCGCGCCGGAAGCACATCGAGGGCTGCGGCCGGGGCGTGCCGGGCAGGCGGTGCATCAGGTGGCCGTTGGCCACGACGACCTCGTCCGCCCTGTCGCCGTCGCCGTCAATCAGCACGGTCCCCCAGCCGACCAGCGGCCTGCTGACGGCCCCCAGGCCCGAGGCCAGCCCGACCGGGACGAACTGCATCGCGCCGTCGTTCCGGTAGAACTCGTTGATCTCCCCCTCGTAGTTCGTCACCCAGAGGTCGAGATCGCCGTCGCCGTCGAGGTCGCCGACCGCCACCCCCATGCTGCCGGTCGCCAGCCCCTCGGCGCTGAGGGCCGCGCCCGAGAGCTGGCCGATCTCCTCGAACGTGCCGTCCCCCCGGTTCCGATAGAGGAAATTCGGCGTCGTGTCGTTGGCGACGTACAGGTCGATCGCCCGGTCGCCGTCGAGGTCGGCCGCCACCACGCCCAGGCCCTTGCCGCCGTTCTCCAGCCCGGCCCCCCGGCCGATCTCCTCGAAGGTGCCGTCCCCCCGGTTCCGATAGAGCAGGTCGCGCAGGGGGTCGAAGACCGAGGGCGAACAGATATCGAGCTCCCCCGACGCATGATAGCGGCACTCCGGGGCCCGCTCGGGCGACCAGTCGACGTACCTCGCCACGTACAGGTCGAGCAGTCCGTCCCCGTCGGCGTCGAGCCAGGCGGCCGAGGTCGCCCAGCCCGGCTCGGTCAGGCCGGCCGCCTCGGTCACGTCGACGAACGCCCCCCCCGCGTTGCGGTAGAGGGAAACCCCTTGGTACGAGGTGACGAGCAGATCGGGGAATCCATCGTTGTCGAAGTCCCCCGCCGCGCACCCGTGCGTATAGCGCGAGGCGTCGCCCAGCCCGGCCGCCTCGGTCACGTCGTCGAAGCGCCAGCCCCCGAGATTCCGGTACAGCCGCCCCGGCAGCCCTTCGACCGTCAGGCCCCCGGCCGAGGGGACGATCCGGCCCCCCCCCGGGAAGAACAGGTCGGGCCGGCCGTCGCGGTCGAAATCGAAGACGGCCACCCCGCCGCCGAGCGATTCCAGGATCGCCAGCGCCCCCGCCTCCTCACCATTCCGATAAATCGCGTCAACGCCCGTCCCCGCGACCTCCGTGAAGGCCAGGCCGTGCGACTCCCGCGCCGAGGCCAAGGGCATCTCGCCGCCGGCCGCGTCCGGGGCCGGCCCCGCGACCCCCTCCGGCCCGGCCCGCTCGCCCGACCGACTCCAGAGCGTGACGGCGATAAGGGCCAACGCCCCGACCGACCCCAGGCCGAACCCGACTCGACGCGAGACCCTTCGGATGCGCATCAACGTGCTCAACTCCTCAAGCGTCCCCCCGGCCGTCACGGGGCGGGCGAGACCCGGGCCCGATCCCGCTCCTCGGCCATCCGATCGGCATGGTGGCGAGCGTCTTCGGGGCGTCCCAGGCGGGCCATGACCATCGACAGTTGGTAATGAATGCGCCAGTCGCCCGGGGCCTCGGCGACCGCCCGGTCGAGCAGGGCGGCGGCCCGGTCGATCGCCCCGCGTTCCATCGCCAGTTCGGCCCGCAGGCGAAGGGCGTCGGCGTCCTTCGGGGAGCCGTCGAGCACACGATCGAGCACCTCGACCGCCTCATCGGCCCGGCCGAGGGCCCGCAGGCACTCGGCCCGGGCGATCTCGACCCGGTCGTCCCCGCCCCCCCCGGCCCTCCTGCAGATCTCCAGGTGTTCGAGGCTGGCGGCCGGGTCGCCGGAGAGATACAGCGCCTCGGCCAGCCAGAGGCGGGCTTCATGATCCCCCGCGTCCCGCTCCAGGGCCGACCGCAACGCCTCGGCCGCCGCGGCGTAGCGGTCGGTACCGAGCAGGAGCCGCCCGCGACGCTTCGGCCACTCGGGGTTGCCCGGTTCCAGGCGTTCCAGCTCCCGGTAACGCCGAGCGGCCTCGCTCGGGCCTCGCAGCGATTCGGACAGCTCGGCCAGCCGGGCGAGGGTCGGCGGGTGGCCCGGCTGCCGGGCGTCGAGCGCCTCGAAGGCCTCGAAGGCGCGGTCCATCGCACCGACGCCCAGGGCCGTCTCGCCGAGCAGCCGCAACCACTCCGGCTCGACCCGATGCCCGAGCCTGGCGTCGAGCAACCGCAGGGCCGACTCGGGGTTTCCCCGAGCGATCTGTGCCCGGGCGACGATCGCCACCGCCTGCACGTCGTCCGAGGTCTTCCAGGGTCCGAGCCGCGCGATCGCCAGCTCAGGTCTCCCACCGTTCAGCGCCCGATCGGCCGACCAGATCCGGTACGGCCGCGATCGGGAGATCCCCCAGCCGGCCAGCCCCGCGACGGCGACGAACGCCAGCACCGCCCACGCCAGTGCCCGGAGCACCAGCCCTTTCGAGTTGGAGCGCCTCGGGGGCGGTGCCCCGCCCCCGAGGGTCGTCGCGGCATGCCGAAGCAACGGGAAGGCTCCGACCGGAGGATCAATCACGAAGACACGCGATGCGGCGATCCATGCCCATTAGAACTGGTCGGCGCTGATCACCTCGCCGCCGCTCATGCTTCCCAAGGCTCGCCAGATGGGCAGGGCGACCGTGTTCTTGGTGAACCGGACCGAACCATCGCCGTAAAGCGTGTTCACGCCGCCGGGGTGACGGCTCCGGCTGGCCATGTACAGGTCGTTCCAGCCGCCGCCGACGACGCAGGGCTCGTTGTTGCCCGGCCGGCTCTCGCACCAGGCGGGCATGAAGTCGGGGATCGTCGTGTTCGGCGGGGTCCGGGTCATGAAGTTGCAGTCGGTGTCGTTCCACCACTCGGAACGCATGTCCCGCAGCTCGGACGCCTGGATCAGTTCGGAGACGAGGATCGTGTTGCTCGTGCCGTCCCGGAAGTCGCGCATCCCGGCCACGCGGTTGACGGTGAACGGGGCGCGGAGGTAGCGGATGCCGTCGGTCGTGGGGTCGCCCACGTTGAGCTGGCCGAGGTTCGTGTTCCCCCAGTTCGGGCCGTAGTTGTACTTCGGCCGCCAGTCGGCCAGGAAGACCTCCTGGGTGTCCGACGGGCAATTGTAGGTGGAGACCCGGGTGGCGATCAGGCTCATGTTCGCATTCGACCCTTCCCAGTTCGGCCCGGCGATGCCCACCTCGAAGTTCAGGGCGTTGCCCAGGTTCCCCTCCTCCAGGAACCGGAGGATGTGGAACGACCAGGGGGTCCGCAGGCTCGGCAGGTTCGGCCAGCCGGGGGCATTGATGATCGTGCCCATCGGAAACGATCCGAGCGCGTCGTGATAATTATGAAGGGCGATGCCGATCTGCTTCATGTTATTGACGCACTGGGCCCGCCGCGCCGCCTCCCTCGCCGATTGCACGGCCGGCAGCAACAGGGCGATCAGGACGCCGATGATCGCGATGACCACCAGCAGCTCGATCAGGGTGAACGCGTCGCGTTGACGACGATGACGCATAGGAAACCTCTCCTGGATTGGACAGGGGAAACCTCTCCCACGACCGCGTCCGACGGCGACGGCCGTGGCACAACCGGTCCCGTCAGGGAATCTCGACGTCGTACTGGAAATTGCGCTGCGAGGGGATGGTCACCGTCAGCGTGCTCTTGGTGTTGTACTGCTCGGGGATGACGTTCTCGCGCACCATGAGCGCCTCGGGGGCGATCCCCAGCTCGCTCGGGTCGCGGCCGAACATCGCCCCGCCCATCTCCTCGGCCGTCTGCTCGCGGACCTCCTGATACGCCGTCACCTCCACCCGGTACGAACCCGGGGGCGGCCCGCCGTTGCGGGCGATCGCGTACTTGCCGTCCACGATCGGCGCGCCGGCCGATCGCCCCTCCGCCGCGGGGTCGTTGCCGAGGAACTGGATCATCCCGTCCTCGACCGGCTGACCCTGGAACGTCACCACCCCCGAGACGCCCACGCCGTCGCCGCCACCGCACCCGGCCACGACCATCAGGGCCAGGGCTCCGATCGCTGATCGCATGGTTTGCGTATTCCTTGACTCGTGTCGGGATGGGAGAGTGGGCGGGCGGGCGCGCAAGCCTCCCGCCCCGGCTCGGCCCCGGGCCACCCGGCCCCGGGATCCGTCAACGGGCCAGTCTCTCCCCCGCAACCTCCAACCGCCTCGCGTGCTCGGATCAATCCCCGAATCGTTCACTTGCTCGTGCGATTCGTCGAGACGTTCACGTCTTCACGACCTCGGTGCCAAGCGTCCGCCAGTCACAAACGATTGTCAAGCAAATTCTTCACAAATACGAAATTGTTGATTGCGTGTGTGCGTGCCCCTCCTCGGGCCGGGATCCCGGCCCCCGGCAGGCGAACCCGACCGGGTCAGCCGAGCCACTCGGGGGCGTGCGTCGCGTCGTCGGGCACGTGGTCCGAGAGCAGGTCGCGCAGGTCGAGCCGCATCAGCTCGGCCAGGCGCTTGCTCGGCGTACGCTCGATCTCCTGGACGAGTTTCAACGCCAGCACGTGCCACTCGGTCGCCGCGTGGGGGCAGGTGAACACGTCTCGCCTCCGCTTCGATCCGGCGAGCGACTCGGCGAAGCCGGCGGCGGTGGGCACGTCCCGCCTCGCGTCGCAGACGGCCCCGCAGACCCGGCAGCGCACCTCGTCCAGGGTCCCGGGGTCGGCATAAATGATGTCGTAGCCTTTGTGGTGCATCGTCACGCCAATCGTATTCAGAGATGGAAACGCCTGCCGCTTCACAACGACGCGCGAACCGCCGTCCGCCGATCGCCGCGCGGCCGACCGCCTCAGGACCGGAAGGCGTCGGGAGGGGCGGGGGACGACGACGCCGGCCGATCGGCCCGGAAGTCGTCCACGTCGATCGAGGGCGACCGGCCGAGGATCAGGTCGGCCACCAGCTCGGCCGTGCTCGGCGAGAGCTGCAGGCCCGCCCGGCGGTGCCCGGTGGCGATGAACAGGTTCTCGACCCCCGGGGCCGACCCGATGATCGGCCTCGTGTCCATGCTCCCCGGCCGGAGCCCCGCCCAGGTCATCTCGACCGAGGCGTCGGCCAGCACCGGGCAGAGCCGGATCGCCAGGTCGATCAGCCCGCGCGTGGCCGAGGCGGTCGGCCTCGTGTCGAAGCCCGCCGCCTCCTCGGTCGCCCCCACGAGCACCCGGCCGTCGTCCCTCGGGACGAGATAGCGGTCCTCCAGCTCGACGATCCGACGCAAGACCGGGACATGGCTGTTCAGCAGGACGATCTCCCCTTTGATCGGCGGGGTCGGCACCTGCATCCCCATCCGGCCGAGCAGCCCCTCGGTCCACGCCCCGGCCGAGACGACCGCCGACCCGCACGCGATTCTCCCCTCGGGCGTCCGCACCGCCACCACCTTCCCGCCCGACGCCTCGAACCCGGTGCAGGGGACCCCCGGGCGCAGCCGCCCGCCGAGCCGCTCGCAGGCCGTCGCCAGCGCCTTCAGGTGCCTCGGGTTCCGCACCTGGGCCCGGTCGGGCACGAAGTAGGCCACCCGGATCTCGGGGCTGAGGTGCGGCTCGACCCGGGCGAAGTCGCCCGGCTCCAGCCGCTCGAAGGCGATCCCCTCCGACCGCCAGCGCCCGGCGGCGGCCTTCAGGTCGTTTTCTTGCTTGGCATCAAATGCCACGTCGACCGCCCCGCAGCGCCGATAGCCGTTGTCGATGCCGGTCAGCTCGCGGAGCCGACCCGACCACTCCGGGTACAGCTCTGCGCTCCGGGTCCGCAACCGGGCCATCGGCAACGGGTGCGGCTTGTCCGAGCCGGGGGCGATGATCCCGGCGCCGGCCCAGCTCGCCTCCTTGCCCAGCTCGCGACGGTCGAGCACGACCGGGCGCATCCCCTCGGCGGCCAGCACAAAGGCGATCGACAGCCCCACCACGCCGCCGCCGACGACCACAACGTCCGCACGCTCAAGCTCCGGCATCGGTCCTCCTTACGAGGCCGCCGATTCTACCAGACCCCGCCCGCCCGCGCCGATCCGCCCCCCCGCCTCAACCAGTCCCGCGGGGTGCCGTCGCGTCCCCGGAGACGCCCCATCCCGACCCCGACCGGCCGGGCACATCGGGGCCGATTCGGGAAAAACCGCGCGTCATTTCGGGCGGCCGACTCTTGACCGGCGGCCGACGAGCCGACGATAGTGCATCCTGCGCGGTTCCCCGCCCGATTCTCATATCGCGGACCGCGCGTGTCGGCATCATCCGCGACACGTTCTCGATCCCAGGGAGGTCCCCCTCGATGCCACCAGAAGACCACAAGGCACCGGCCGACTTGCCGCGACCGGGCCACAGCCGCCGCGACTTCCTGCGCGGCTCGAGCCTGGCCGCCGCCGGCGCCGTGATGGCCACCTCGGCCGAGACGGCGATGCACGAGGCCCGCGCCGACGTCTCCGAGACCGACGGCGTGGCGATCTACTCCGGCACCTGCCCGATCGAGCTGAAGGTCAATGGCGAGGCGATGAGCGTCACCATCGAGCCCCGCTCGACCCTGCTGGACACGCTCCGCAACCGCATGAACGTCACCGGCCCGAAGCGCGTCTGCGACCGGGCCAGCTGCGGCGCCTGCACGGTCATCCTCGACGGGGACGCCGTGTACTCCTGCACGACCCTGGCCATCTCCTGCGCCGACCACGAGGTCCGCACGCTCGAGAGCTTCGAGACCGACGAGGGGAGCGTCCCCCAGTCGTTCCTCAAGAACGACGCCCTGATGTGCGGCTACTGCACCCCCGGGTTCGTCACCGCCTGCCAGGCCTGGCTCGAGAAGAACCCCGGCCAGGAGCCGACGCTCGACGACATCAAGCAGGGGCTCGACGGGAACATCTGCCGATGCGGCACCTACATCGGCGTCTTCCAGGCGGCCCTCGACGCCGCCAAGGCGATGAAGAAAGGAGGGGCCTGAGTCATGGCAGCACTGTGGCCCGACAACCCGCGTCTCATCGGCGAAGGCGTCCCCCGGCTCGACGGCCTGGCCAAGGCCTCCGGGCGCGCCAAGTACCCGTCCGACGAGCGGCCCGACGGCGTCCTTTTTGCCGTCGTCCTGCATAGCCCCCACGCCCACGCGAAGATCCTCAAGATCGACACGTCGAAGGCCGAGGCCATCCCCGGCGTCAAAGGGGTCTACCTGATCGCCAACGAAGGGGCGACCGTCCGCTACCACGGCGAGGAGATCGCCGCCGTCGCCGCCGAGAGCGAGGAGATCGCCCGCGACGGCTGCCGCGCCATCGCCATCGAGTTCGAGGTCCTGCCCCACGCCGTCACCGAGGCCCAGGCCCTCGCCGAAGGCGCCCCGCAGCTCACCCCCCGCGGCAACACCCAGGCCGGCCGCGCCCAGGAAGACGGCGACCCCGACGCCGCCCTCGAAGAGGCCGCCGCCCGGATCGAAGGGGAGTACTCGATCCCGGTCATCACCCACGTCTGCCTCGAGACCCACGGGCAGGTCGTCCGCTGGGACGGCGACGCCAGGATGACCGTCTGGGCCAGCACCCAGAACGTCGACGGCGTCGAATCGGAGATGGCCGGCGCGTTCAACGTCCCCGCCACCGACGTCACCGTGCTCACCCCCGTCATGGGCGGCGGCTTCGGCGCCAAGTTCGGGGCCGACACCTGGGGCGTCGCCGCCGGAGAGCTGGCCAAGAAGACCGGCAAGCCCGTCTGGCTGTTCCTCGACCGCATCCAGGAGCACCTGACCGCCGGCAACCGGCCCAGCGCCTCGGCCAAGATCACCCTCGCCGCCGACAAGGACGGCAAGCTCACCGCCATGGTCGCCGAGACCGCCGGCACCGGCGGCATCTCCCGGGGGGCCGCCTTCCCCTTGCCCTACGTCTACGAGGTGCCCAACAGCCGCCGCCAGCACACCGACGTCCGCGTCAACGGCGGCAACGCCCGGGCCATGCGGGCCCCCGGCCACCCCCAGGGGTGCGCCATGATGGAATCGGCCATCGACGACCTGGCCGAGACCCTCGGCATCGACCCCCTCCAGATGCGCCTCAACAGCCTCGCCGAGCAGGACACCGTCCCCAGCGGGTCCGGCGAAGCCCTCAACCGCACCGAGATCTACCGCGAGCAGATCAAGCTCGGGGCCGAGGCCATCGGCTGGGATCAGCGCAAGTCCCGCGCCGACAACGCCAAGGCCGAAGGCCCCCTGAAGCGCGGCTTCGGCATGGCCCTGCACCAGTGGGGCGGCGGCGGCCGGGACGACAAGCAGGTCACCTGCATCATCAACCCCGACGGCTCCGTCGAGCTCCGCAGCGCCACCCAGGACATCGGCACCGCCTGCCGGACCATCCTGGCCCAGATCGTCGCCGAGGTGCTCGGCCTGCAGACGACCGACATCAACTCCAACATCGGCAACTCGCAGTTCCCCCCCGGCCAGGCCTCCGGCGGGTCGACCACGACCCCGTCGATGGCCCCGCCGGCCTACAACGCCGCCCTCGAGGCCCGCGACCAGCTCTTCAAGCGGATCGCCGGCGCCCTCGACGCCGAGCCGGGCGACCTGTCCGTCGGCGAAGGGGTCATCCTCGTCAAGGGGGAGCGTGAAGTCCCCTGGAAGGACGCCTGCCGGAAGCTCGGCACCATGCCGATCAACGTCACCGGCAACTTCTCCGAGGGCCTCACCGCCCAGGGCGTCGGCGGCTGCCAGTTCGTCGACCTGACCGTCGACACCGAGACCGGCGTCGTCAAGCTCAACAAGATCGTCGCCGTCCAGGACACCGGCCTGATCCTGAACATCATGACCTGGAAGAGCCAGGTCTACGGCGGCGTGATCATGGGATTGAACTACGGCCTGTTCGAAGAACTGGTCATGGACCCCTCGACCGGGCTCTGCCTGAACCCCGACATGGAGCTGTACAAGCTCGCCGGGGCCAGCGACATCCCCGAGATCGACATC
This sequence comes from Tautonia sp. JC769, assembly GCF_040717455.1. NCBI lineage: Bacteria > Pseudomonadati > Planctomycetota > Planctomycetia > Isosphaerales > Isosphaeraceae > Tautonia > Tautonia sp. JC769. The sequence continues at coordinate 162,693 of NZ_JBFEFH010000010.1, read as the reverse complement.
ATCCCCTTCGACAACGAGCAGATGCGCAAGCGGGGCGTGATCGGCGTCGGCGAGCCGCCGACGATCGCCACCGCCGCCGCCATCGGCAACGCCGTGGCCAACGCCCTCGGCACCCGCGTCCCCCACTTCCCCATGACCCCCATGAACATCCTCAACGCCCTGGCCAAGGCCTGATCCGCGATCCCAGACGGGCGGCGGACGCCGGAGCCGCGGCGATCACTCGCCGTGGTTCCCCACCCGCCGCCCCGGCCGATCCGATCATCCCGAGGAGCAATCAGAACCCATGAAAGCCTTTGAATACGCCAGCCCGACCAGCGTCGAGCAGGCCGTTCAGGCCCTGGCCGGCGCCGAGTCCAGCGAGGGTCTTTCCGGCGGCACCGACTTGCTCTGCCGCATGAAGGATTATATTTCCAGCCCCGGTCGGGTCGTGTACCTCAAGGACATCGAGGACGACTCCTTCCGCGGCATCCGGACCGAGGACGGCACGCTCGTCATCGGCGCCGGCACCACCCTGGCCGACTTGCTCGAAGACGAGACGATCGCCGAGAAGTACCCGGCCATCAAGCAGGCCGCCCGCTCCATCGCCACCCCCCAGATCCGCAACATGGCGACCGTGGCCGGCAACCTGCTCCAGCGCCCGCGCTGCTGGTACTACCGGTCCGGCTTCGGCCTGCTCGGCGGCCGGCGCGACGAGGACGCCGGGGAGAAGCTCGTCCGCGAGCTCGAGGGGGAATTCGCCCCCTATAACATCGACCTCGTCGGCCAGCCCGAGGACGGCCACCTCGTCCGCCTCGGCGACAACCGCTACCACGCCATCTTCATGACCGACGGCGACGCCCTGTTCGTCACCGCGTCGAACCTCGCCCCGGCGCTGATCGCCCTGGGGGCCGAGGCCGAGATCGTCGGCCCGGACGGTACCCGCACCATCCCCGTCATGGACCTCTACCAGGTCCCGAAGGAGGAAGGCGACCGCGAGCTGACCCTCTCGACCGACGAGGTCGTCACCCGCATCCTCGTGCCCGAGCCGAAGGGCAAGAACGCCTTCTACGAGATCCGCCAGAAGCTCTCGCACGACTGGCCGATCGTCATGGCCGGCGTCTGCATCCCCGAGGACGGCAGCGAGCCGACCATCGTCCTCGGCGGCGTCGCCCCGGTCCCCTACCGGCCCAAGGGGGCCGAGGCCGCCATCGCCGGCAAGGATCTGACCAAGGACTCGGCCGAGGCCGCCGGCCAGGCCGCCACCGAGGGGGCCCAGCCCCTCTCGAAGAACGCCTACAAGGTCCCCCTCGTCAAGACCGTCGTCAAGCGCGCCCTGCTGCGGGCCGCCGGGGACGAGTACTGGTCCAAGATGGAGGCCTGACCCGTGCGATCGATGAAGCCCAGGCCGGACCCCGATCCGGCCGCGGGCCCCGAGCCCGCGGTCGCCCCCGAACCGGCCCCCGCCCCCGAGCCGCCGCCCCCGCCTCCGGAGTACCAGATGGTCGGCCCCCCGTGCCGCAAGCTCCGGAGCAAGGGGATGTACGTCTACACCGACGGCCCCGCCGAGTCGCACGGCGACTACGACAACACCATCTACTGGTGCCTGTCCACCCACAAGGCCTTCGGGCCCGACGACGACCTCGCCCAGAAAGACCTCTGCTGCGACCCTTCCCGGTCCTGCTACGAGGCCCTCTGAGCCCCCCGTCCCCTCATCATCCCGGGCCGCCCGACCCCTCCCCCGAGTGGTCCGGCGGCCCTTCGTCCTTCCTTATTAGAACCCGGACCACCCGCCACGCCTCACCTCCGCATCACCTGACCCCCTCCCTCCTCCTCCCCCTCTCTTCTCCGCGTCTCCCCGTCTCTGCGCGCGGTCCCCTCTCCATCCTCCCCCCCACCCGGCCTGGCGACCACCTCCGCCGGAGCCTACAATAACGCTCGCCGAGGGATCGCCCGAAGTCCAGGGACGAATTGCCGAGATCGCCGATGCCCAGCACCGCCCCGCCGCCTCCCCGCGTCGTCAACCGCCTCCGCGACCGCCTGATCGACGCCACCCGCGCCGAGGTCCGCTTCGATTCCGGCAGTCGCGGCCTCTACGCCACCGACGCCAGCCTCTACCAGATCATGCCCGTCGGCGTCGTCGTCCCCCGCACGGTCGACGACGTGGCCGCCACCGTCCGCATCGCCGCCGAGGAAGGCGTTCCCGTCGTCCCCCGGGGCGGCGCGACCAGCCTCTCGGGCCAGACCATCGGCACCGCCATCATTCTCGATACGTCGAAGTATCTCACCCGCATCGGCACCGTCGACCGCGACCGCATGACCGTCTCCGTCCAGCCCGGCGTCGTGCTCGACCGCTTGAATGCCGAGTTAAAGCCCCTCGGCCTGATGTTCGGCCCCGACGTCTCCACGACCGACCGCGCCACCCTCGGCGGCATGATCGGCAACAACTCCGCCGGGGCCCGCTCCCTCCGCTTCGGCAAGACCGTCGACTCCATCCGGTCGCTCGACGTCGTCCTCTCCGACGGCACCCGCACCACCCTCGGCCCTTGCTCGCCCGAGCAACTGGCCGAGCGTTGCCGCCTCGACGGCATCGTCGGCCGCATCCACCGCGACGTCCGCGACGTGGTCAAGGACCACCAGGCCGCCATCGCCCGCCACTTCCCCCCCATCCTCCGGCGCGTCAGCGGCTACAATCTCGACGAGTTCGTCCCCGGCCTGCCGATCCGGGCCCCCGAGGCCCCCGACGACCCCTGGGCCTTCAACCTCGCCAAGCTCGTCGTCGGCTCCGAGGGCACCCTCGCCGTCGTCACCGGGGCCGAACTCAAACTCGTGCCCGCGCCAAAACATCAAGGTCTGGTAGTGCTTTCCTTCGCCACTATCCCCCACGCCCTCGACCGCCTCCTCCCGATGCTCGAGACCGAGCCGGTCGCCATCGAGATGGTCGACCGCGCCATCCTCGACCTCGCCGGCCGCAACCCCGAGTACGCCAAGAGCCTCTCCTTCGCCTCCGGCCGCCCCGAAGCCGTCCTCGCCGCCCAGTATTACGCCGACACCCCCGACGAACTCGCCGCGAAGGCCCACGACCTCCTCCGCCGCGTCGACGGCGCCCCCGGCCTGCTCGGCCACCGCACCACCCTGGCCGACGCCGCCAAGGACGACTTCTGGAAGGTCCGCAAGGCCGGCCTCTCGCTGCTGATGGGCATGGTCGGCGACGCCAAGCCCGTCGCCTTCGTCGAAGACACGGCCGTCTCGGTCGAGAAGCTCCCCGAGTTCTACCGACGCTTCCACGACCTCGTCGCCCGGCACGGCACCGTCGCCTCCTGCTATGGGCATGCCGACGTCGGTTGCTTGCACATCCGACCCATCTTGAATGTGAAAGACCCGAGCGAGGTCGAGAAACTGCGCTCGATCGCCGCCGAGGTCTCCGATCTCGTCCTCGAATTCGGCGGCGCCATGAGCGGCGAGCACGGCGACGGCCTCGCCCGCAGCCGATGGAACCGCAAACTCTTCGGCGAGGAAATCTACGGCGCCTTCCGCACCGTCAAGGACGCCTTCGACCCCAAAAACCTCATGAACCCCGGCAAGGTCGTCGCCGAGCCCGACCCCGGCACCGACCTCCGCCTCGGCCCCTCGTACCACGCCGACCGCGAGCCGCTCGCCACCGGCTTCGACTTCTCGGGGCAGGGGGGCTTCGCCCGGGCCGTCGAGATGTGTTCCGGCGTCGGCGCCTGCCGCAAGACCGGCACCGGCACCATGTGCCCGAGCTACATGGTCACCCGGGACGAGGACCACTCCACCCGCGGCCGCGCCAACCTCCTCCGCCTCGTCATGGCCGGCACCCTGCCCGCCGAGGGGCTCGCCAGCGTCGACCTCGACCGGGCCCTCGACCTCTGCCTCCAGTGCAAGGCATGCAAGACCGAGTGCCCGTCAAACGTCGACATGTCCAAGCTCAAGGCAGAGTACCTCCACCAGAAGTACCGATCCCGGGCCGTGCCGATCGGCTCGCTCCTGGTCTCCCAGATCCACCGCCTCAATGCGATGGGATCGGCCACCGCCCCCTTCTCGAACTGGATGCGCGAACGCTCCTCCGTGCGCTGGCTCTTGGAAAAGGTCGCCGGGTTCGACCGCCGCCGGGTCGCCCCTTCCTTCGAGCGCGACCATCTCCGCCGCTGGTTCCGCCGCCACCAGCCCGACCCCCGCGCCGGCTCCCGGGGCCGCGTCATCCTCCTCGACGACTGCTTCACCACCTACAATCAGCCCTCCATCGGCCGCGCCGCCGTCCGCGTCCTGGAGGCGAGCGGCTACGCCGTCGAACTCGCCGGGCTCGTCTGCTGCGGCCGACCGGCCATCTCGAAGGGCCTGCTCGGCCTCGCCCGCGGCTGGGCCGAACAGAACGTGGCGAAGCTCATCGGCGCGGCCCGGCAAGGTGTCCCCATCGTCGGCTGCGAACCTTCCTGCCTGCTCACCCTCGCCGACGAGTACCGCGACTTCCGCCTCGGCCCCGATGCCCATACGGTTGCCGATGCCTCGATGATGATCGACCGCTTCCTCGCCGACCCCGACCGCGTGCCCGACCTCCCGCTCCGCCCCCGAGCGTCCCGCGTCCTGCTCCACGGCCACTGCCAGCAGAAGGCCCTCGTCGGCACCGCCGACACCGTCGCCGCGCTGCGTCGCATCCCCGATCTCGAGGTCAAGCCCCTCGATTCCGGCTGCTGCGGCATGGCCGGGTCGTTCGGCTACGAACGCGGCCATTACGACGTCAGCGTCGCCCTGGCCGAACGCGTCCTCCTGCCCGCCGCCCGCGACGACCCCGACGCCCTCCTCGCCGCCCCCGGCTTCTCCTGCCGCAGCCAGGTCCACGGCCTCGCCGGCATCGACGCCTTCCATCCGATCGAGCTGATCGCCGATCAGCTCGATCGCGGTCAACGTCCCTAACTCCCCGTCCCCATCAACGTTCGGCGTCGTTTTTCTCTCGTGAACGCGGCGGTCGCATTCGGATCTTTGATCAAAGTGCGAGGATAGGCTCGTCTGTTGAAGAAAATCACCGTTTTCGTTCGAAGCCATTGCGAAAAGTCGCATGCCTGATAGGATAACTTCGCGGATTGTGCCGCGTCGTCGCGTTCGACGCGCGATGACCATGGCACCGATCCCAACTCGGCGACCGACGTGGACGTTGCGCGACCCCAACCCCGGCCAGGGTCGCTGAGTCGCCTCCCGACGGGTGCGAGTCGAGAAGGACCATGAATCGAAGACCGCCCTCCAAGCCCCTCGTGCTCCTTTTGCTGCCGCTCGTGCTCGCGCTCGCGGGGTCTGCCCACGCCGGCGTCGTCACGCACCTGACCTTCGCCGACAAGGGCGAGGGCAATTCGGCGTTCTTCTCGCCGAATCACGGCCTCACCCCCGACGCCTCGGGGAATCTCCTCTCCGGCCAGCAGGTCACGCTCGACGGGATCACGCTCCTCGTCTCCGCGGCCGGGGGCGTCAACCTCGGCACCGGCAACGTCATCAACCCCCAGCGGCTGCACCTCAGCCACTCGGGCGTGGGCGTCCGGGGCGGGAGCAGCGGCTCGCTGCATGCGGGGGAATCGCTCAGCTTCCAGTCGGAGACGCTCCTGACCCTGACCGGGCTGAGCTTCATCCGCCCGGCCGGCTCTCCCGCGAGCCCGTTCTCCTTCGATCTCCTGGTCGATGACCAGGGGCCCGTCACGGGCCTCCTCGGCGAGACGTCCGCGCTGAACCGATTCGAGTCCCTCGATCGCTTCGCCTTCAACGTGACCGGCAACTCCTTCACGATCCGGACCACCGGCGGCGAAGGCCGACTCGCCCAGTTCAGCGTCATGGCCGATCCCGGCTCGCTGGTCGGCGTCGTCGCCGTCCCCGAACCCTCGACCCTGGCCCTGGCCGCCTGCGGGGCCGCGCTCGGCCTCTTCTGCTACGGACGATCGCGCGGGCGTCCCGGCCGCGACCGGGCCGCGGACTGATGCTCCGCCCCGCGCCATCGCGGGCCAGGCTCGCCCTCCTCGTCCTGGCCGGGCTCCTCGGCCGAGGCGGCTGGCCCGCCGCGCCGGCCCTGGCCGATGCTCCCCCCGCGTCCGTCGCTCCCGACCGCCTGATGGCCGACGTCAACGCCCTCGTCGGGTTCGGCACGCGGCACACCCTGTCCGACGCCAACCCCCGCGCCGCCGACTGGCTCGCCGAGCGGTTCCGAGAGGCCGGGTGCGACGAGGTGTCCTTGCACGACTTCCCGATCGGCCCCCGCACCCGCCACAACGTCGTGGCGACGATCCGAGGACGCCAACGCCCCGACGAATTCGTCCTCGTCGGCGCCCATTACGATTCCCGCAACGCCCAATTCGCCGACTCCCGCGGCCCGGCTCCCGGCGCGAACGACAACGCCTCCGGCACCGCCGCCCTCCTGGAGCTGGCCCGACTCCTGGCCGTCGACCCCCCCGGCCGATCGGTCCGCCTCGTCGCCTTCAGCGGCGAGGAACAGGGGCTCCTCGGCTCACGCTCCTATGCGAAAACGTGCCGCGATGAGGGCATTCCGATCACCCTGATGATCAACCTCGACATGATCGGCCACCCCATGGACGAGGCCCGCCGCGCCCTGATCGTCGAGCACGACCCCGGACTCCGCTCCCCGAGCAACGACGCCCCCTCGCTCGCGTGGGCCGATCGGCTCAAGGCGCACGTCGCGGCCAACGGCCTCGAACCCGTCCCCGGCGTCCTCTACGGCAGCGATTACATGCCCTTCGAGGCCAATGGCGTCGTCTGCGTCGGCCTCTTCGACGGCGCCGACGCGGCCGACTTCTACCACCACGAGGCCGACACTCCCGACAAGGTCGACGCCTCTTACTGCTCCTCCGCCACCGCCGCCGCGCTGGCCCTGATCCGAGAGGCGGCCGACCCCGCGTTCGAAATCGGCCCGAAGACGGCCGGGGCGCCGGTCGACGACGCCCGGCCGTCCCCGTGACCCGCCCGGCGGGTCACGAGCCCTTGCTTTCCCGGTCGATCGCCTGCTGAAGCTCCGCCTTGGTCATCCGCGAGCGGCCGGATATCTCCAGTTCGCCAGCCTTTTGGTAGAGTTCCTGCTTCGTCGGCCCGTCCTGGGATCGGGAGGCAGTGGACGCCGAGCCCTCCGACGAGGCGGCCGTCTTCGATCCGTCTTGCTCCAGACGGTCGAAGGCCCGCTTAATCGCGTCCGTCCAGGGGACCCGCCGCCTCCCCTTCATGCTCTGGGTGGTCTTCGTACGCTCGGCCTCCCGCTTCTCCTCGTCGCTGAGCGCCTCCCAGACCTTGCGCGGGAGGTATCGCCTGGTCCGACCCTTCTCGCGGGCGTCGGCCTCGCCGTCGATCGTCTGCCAGTCCTGGTCGGTCCAGCGTTCGAGCGAGGTCGCGGCCTCGTCCTTGCGATCGGTCGTGTAGCCGCCCCCCTCGGCCTCGTACTTCTGCACTAAAAGCTGGCTCTTGCGGGCCGACCACTGGCCCGGCTTGCCCCCCTTGTCCGACTGCTTGATCGAGTCCTTCAGGTCCTCTCGGAGCCGGGGCCTGGTGTATTTTTCCGATTTCCGTGGCATTGCGAGACGCTCCGGGAGCGTTGGGACACTCACCAATCGTCGGGCGGAAGGATGTTCATCCGGGCGGATGAGCAATCCGCATTCCGCTCGCGGCCCCTCGCCCTCACGAATTCGAATAAATCCGCCCCGAGCGATCCCAGGAGCTCCAGGTCGGCTCCCTCCGGAACCATCCCAGGCCGATCGCGTTCCGGAAGCAGATCCGCCCGAGCAGGTGGGTGATGACCATCCCCTCATAGAGCAGGAGCATCCAGAGCCCCCACAATCCCAAAGCCGCCGCCGTCAAGCTCGGCGCGTGGAACATCACCAGCCGCCAGACCACTACCGCCAGCAACAGCGCAAAGGCGGTCAAGAGCCACAGGGGCAGATATTCTCGGCCGATGATCCGGATGGCCCGGGCGATCGCCATCGGGTGCGCCAGGGCCAGGTTGTCGTGCAGGATCGCCGCGGCCAGGCCCATCTGCACGTAACCGGCCGCCAGGCCGATCAGCACCACCACCGCCACCCAGTCGAGCGGACCGAACTCGCCGCGCAGCTTCGCGTACAGCAAGACCGGGATCGACCCCACCCCCAGCCCCATGATCCCCGCCCAGAGCCATCGCCCCAGCCCTTCCAGGATCGTGTGCCGGTCCCACATCGGGAACCTCGGGTGGTCGGTCCTGCCCATCGCCCCATCGGTCAAGACCCGGGCGAAGTAGAGCAAAAGATACCCGCCCGTGAACGAGAAGCTGATGATCAAGGGCAGCGAGAACGGGATGAGCAGCAGGGCCAGCGGGTTGAACCCCCCCCTCGGCCCCTCCCGGAAGAACATCACGATGTCGAAGGCCGGCACCGACATGATCGTCAGGAACGGCGGGAAGAGGACCAGCAACACCAGCCCCGGCCCGTCGCGCAGGGGGAAGCTCAGCACCTCTCCCAGCCCGATCGGCTGCCCCCTGCGCGGGTACACCGGGGCAGGGCGGCGGGCCCGGAACCGGAACCTCGACCGCCCGGCGACCAGATCCGGGGCCGGATCGCTCCCGACGCTCCCGTCGGGGTTGATCACCCGGCCGCACTTCGGGCACCGGCCCGTCCCCCCCGACCCCGGCTCGGGGGCCTTCAACCACGTCCCGCACTGGCAAATGACGATCGCCATGATGCCCCGGTTCGTCCGACAGGCCGGGGTTCGCTCGGCCGGTCCTTGTGCTTCGGGTCGATCCGTCTCGCGCACGCGGCACAGCTCCCCTGCCGCCCGCGCTCCGCGTTGGTCCGATCGACCCATGATCCCCGAACTCGCCCCGCGACGGAAGCCCCGGCCCCTGCGGTCGGGGGGCACGAGCATCGGATGCCCGCTCCGATCCGCCCGGTCCCGCCCCGGTCGAGCCTCCGCCCGATCCGCCGACCGAACGGTCCCGCCACCCTCTCCCGCGCTTCGGGGGAGGGGGCCTCGCGTTCGGAACCGGGCCCGGCTCCGATCCGGGCGTCCGATCGGTCGGACCGCCCCGCGGAACTCCTCAACGAACGGACGGCCGGACACGGTCGCCTGGGATCGACGACGACTCCAGCGGAGCAATCGGCGCGCCGCTCGATCGGACGCCGCCCCCCGCGATCCCCGGCGCCGGGCACGTCCCGTTCGACGGCCTCGAGGCCCGCATCGCCCCGAACGCCCCCGAAAGCGCCAGCGCGGCCAGCACCAGGGCCGCCAGCCACGGATCTCTCGCGTTCGATCCGTCGGTGCCGGGCATCACACACCCTTCCTCATTGACTCATTGTACGGACCAGGGCAGGACGGAGCAGGGCAGGGCAGGACGATCGCCGACCGAGCCACGAACGGGCAGGGGGAACCGTCCGGACCGGACCGAAACAACCGAACCGGCCCGCGACCGCATCAACCCCGATCCGGCCCCTGGTCGCCCGGCTCGTCCTGTTCCAGCAAGGCGCGAATCTGGTCGGCGTGCTCGGGGGCCAGCCGGTGCTGCTGGAGCAGGTGCAGCACGAGCAGGCCCGGCTCCCCCTGGTAGAGCTTGTCCACCAGGTTCTCGACCCGCTTGCGTCGCACGTCCTGCGCGGCGATCTTGGGGGTATACACGAATGCCAACTCGCGGCGGTCGCTGCCGACCATCCCCTTCTGCTCCAGGCGGTCGAGCAGGGTGGCGACGGTCGCATAGGTCCACTGCCGCCCGGCGGCCTTCGAGGCGTCGAGCACCTCGCGGACCGTCGCCCGGCCGCGGTCCCAGAGGATTCGCAGGACGTCCAGCTCCGAGTCGGGGATGGTGGGGGGGCGCTTGGCCATTGCTCGGGGACCTTCCACAAGGTTCAGTTCGGGTCAAGGATGCGGGGTGATCTCAATTCCCAAACACACGGGCCTCGGCGGCGCGGGGGGAGTCCCCTCGGGCGGGACGATCGCGCGGGGCGGTCAGGTGGGTGGATGCGGTCCGGGGTTGACCCGCGTTCCCCGGCCTTCGTATCCTAAGACACTTGTCGCACAAGGTCAACCGTGAATCGGACATCTGTCAAGCACGGTCGAGCGGAGGAGCGCGGGTGAGCCGAGCCGTCGACGGGGGCGACCCGGGCCGGGACGCAACGATCGGGGGCCTGGGCTTGCGCCTGCGGGGGCTGGCCCTCGAGGCCGTCGAGCGCGCCTTTCCGCTCGGCAACACCCTGGGAGCGGCCGGCCTGATCGCCCTCGGCGGCTTCGTGCCGGTCGTCGGCGGCTGGCTCGACGACCGCGTCTCCTGCTGGGCCGACGTGCTGGCGACCCTCGGCGGCGTCCGCCCGACGGCCGAGGTGGCCGACCCCGACGGCGACCACGGCCCGGTCCTCGGCCGGACCGACGCCCCCGAGCTGTTCGACGAGGTCGCCGCCCTGGCCCGGCGCGCCGGGGCGAGGCCCCCGGGCCAGATCCGCCTGGCCTATTTGCCCTGCTGCGGCGCGACCGCCTGGGGACGACGCGGGCGGGCCCTGCTCATCGGCCTGCCCTTGCTCTCGGTCCTCAATCGGGTCGAGCTGCGGGCCGTCCTCGCGCACGAGATGGCCCACCTCGCCCGGGGCGACGCGACCCACGCCGCCCGGTCGGCCCGCTTCGTCGAGGCCCTCGGCCGCTCCCTCGACCAGGCAAGGCGGCCGTCCCGCAGCCCGCTCCGGGGCTGGGCGCGCGGCTGCTTCGCCGTCGGCTCCCACCTGCTCGCGCCGATCGCCCAGGGCCAGGAGGCCCGCGCCGACCGCTTCGCCGCCGGGGTCGCCGGCGGGCCCGCCACCGCCTCGGCCCTGGTCAAGGTCGCCCTCGTGCAGCCGATCTTCCGCGAGCTGCTCGAACACTACGATCCCGACGCCCCCGGCCATCCCAACCTCTACGCCTCGTTCCGCGCCTTCTGGCAGCGATTGCCCGACCCCTTGCTCACCGCCATGCGACACCGGGTCCTGAGCGATCCCCCGTCCCGGGCCGACGCGGCCCACCCCCCGTTAATCGACCGCCTGGCGATCGTCCATGCCTACCCGGCTCGCCCCGTCTCCGAGCCGGACCTCTCCCCCGCCGAGACCCTGCTCGGCGACCCGACGATCCTGGAGCAGATGCTCCACAACCGGCTCTTCGGCGTCACCTTCTCCACGGCCCCCTCGGTCTTCCATCGCTCCGGCAGCTAACCCCCCCCGGTTGCGATCGCCCGCCGATCGCCGAATGGGTAAGCTATTGGACCGCCCGGGTGGCGCCCCGACGAGCAGGACCGTCTGGACGCTCAACCCTCGCCCCCGCTCCCGCTCCCCCGAGAGCGAGTGGCCGCAGGCCGGGTGAGGGGGGCCGAGTCCGGATCGCAGGGCCCTGCGCCCATGCCGGGGACCCCTCACCCCGGCCCTCTCCCCGCCCGCGGGGAGAGGGGGCAAACGCCGACCCTCGCCCCCGCCTGCGGGGAAGCGGGTGGCCGCCAGGCCGGGTGAGGGGGGCTTTCGACCCGCTGCATCGCATCGTCGTCTTGCTCGTCATCGAAGAAAACCGGAGAGTCGTCCCGCATGTTTCCCGCGGAAGCCTTGATCCTGATCTCGGGCATCCTGGTGCTGCTCGGCATCGCGTCGAGCAAGTTCTCGGCGCGGGCGGGCATCCCGGTGCTCGTCCTGTTCTTGATCCTGGGGATGCTGGCCGGGTCGGAGGGGATCGGCCGGATCAACTTCGACAGTTACGAGCTGGCCTATGGGATCGGTACGCTCGCCCTGACGATCATCCTCTTCGATGGCGGCCTGAGCACCCCGCTCTCGGCCTTCCGTACCGCCTGGAAACCGGCGGCGGCCCTGGCGACCGTCGGGGTCGTGCTCACGTCGGCCATCATGGGGGCCGCGGCGGCCTGGGTGCTCGGCCTGAAGCTGATCGACGGCATGCTGCTGGGCAGCATCGTCGGCTCGACCGACGCGGCGGCCGTCTTCGCCGTCCTGCGATCGGGGGGCATCCGGCTGCCGGGCCGCCTGTCATCGACCCTGGAGGTCGAGAGCGGGTCGAACGACCCGATGGCCATTTTCCTCACGATCGGCCTGATTCGCGTCATCCGGGGCGAGCTGCCGATCGGCCCGGAACTGCTCGGCCTCTTCGCGACCCAGGCCATCGGCGGCACGGCCATCGGCCTCGGCGCGGGGTTCCTGGGAGTCTGGCTCATCAACCGCATCCGGCTCGAATCGGCCGGCCTGTATCCGGTCCTGGCGACGGCCGTCGGCATGCTCGCCTATGGCCTGGCCGTGGCGCTCGGCGGCAGCGGCTTCCTGGCGGTCTACCTGGCCGGCATCGTGCTGGGCAACAGCCGGCTCGTGTTCAAGCGCGGCATCTTCCTCTTCCACGACGCCGGGGCCTGGCTCGCCCAGATCGTCATGTTCGTGGTGCTGGGGCTCTTGAGCTTCCCGAGCCGCCTGATCGAGGTGGCCCCTCAGGGCTTGCTCCTGGCGGCGGCCCTCGTCTTCGTGGCCCGGCCCGTGGCCGTCGTCCTGACACTCCTGCCCTTCCGCTTCGCCTGGAGAGAACTGGTCTTCCTCTCCTGGGGGGGCCTGAAGGGGGCCGTGCCGATCACCCTCGCCACCTTCCCCTTCCTCTTCCAGATCGCCAATGCCGACCGCATCTTCGACGTCGTCTTCTTCGTCGTCCTGATCTCGGCATTGTTCCAGGGCTGGACCCTGCCGATCCTGGCCCGGAAACTCGGGCTGCAACGGCCCCCCGAGCCCTCCGCGCCGGTGACGCTCGAACTCAGCTCGCTCCGGCACGTCGACGGCGACATCGTCGACTATTACCTCAACCTCGACTCCCGGGCCGCCGGCAAGATGGTCCGCGAGCTGGCCCTGCCCGAGGGGGCCGTCATCGCCCTGATCGCCCGGGGCGATCGCGTCATCCCGCCCAAGGGGAGCACCCGCGTCCTGCCGGGCGACCACGTCATCGTCGTCCTCGGCTCCGGGACCCGGCCGCTCGTCGACCGCGTCTTCGCCCAGGGCAACCCGGGCGAGGCCCTGCCGCGCGACGTCGAATTCCCCATCCGCGCCGCCACCCACGTCGGCGAGCTGGAGGGATGCTACGGCTTCAGCCTCCACGCCCCGCCCGAGGCCACGCTCGAACAGGTCATCCTCGAGCGACTCGGCCCGAAGAAACCGGAGGTCGGGGCGCTCATCCCCTTCGGGCCGATCGCCCTCCGCATCCGAGAGCTGGACGACTCGGGCCGGATCGACGGGGTCGGCATGGTCATCGTCCCCGTCGATCCCGAATCGCCCCCCACCTTCACCCCGCCTCAGCGGCGCGGGACGAGGTGGTGGATCCGCCCGTCGAACCCGAGGATGTAGAGCTCGCCGTCTCGGTCCTCGCCGAACGCGGCGATGTTGATCTTCGCTTGACGAGGGGAGTCCACGTCGATCAGCTCGCCGGTGGCGACCACCTCGTCCTGCTCGTCGACCGTCACGCCCCAGATCCGGAACGTCTCGAAGTCGCCGTACACATAAACCCCTTGCAGCTCCGGGATCCGACTGCCCCGGTACACGTAGCCGCCGGTGATGCTCTTGCCCGTGTCGTCGCGCCCGCGGCGCTGCGCGGCCGGGACGTCCGGGTGCGGATACTCGACGATCGGCGGCAGGATCGGCGACGACCGCTCGACCCGGTTCCCCCGGATCTTGAACGGGTGGAACCCTTCGTAGACGTTCCATCCGTAGTTGCCGGCGTTCTCGACCTTGATCACTTCCTCCCACTTGTTCTGGCCGACGTCCCCGGCCCACAAGTCGCCGGTCTCCCGGTCGAACGTGAACTTCCAGATATTCCGGATCCCGATCGCGTAGACCTCCGGCGCCCAGTGGGCGAACTTCGGGTCGCGCTTGGCCGGGTTGTCGGCCGGAATCCCATAAGCCTTGCCGCCTTCGGGATTGTCCACGTCGATCCGAAGGAGCGAGCCGAACCAGTCGGTCGGGTTCTGGCCGGTGCTCAGGGGATCGTCGGCCGCTCCGCCGTCGCCGAGTGAAATGTACAAATAACCATCCGGGCCGAACTCGATGCAGCCGCCGTTGTGGTTGCCGTACGGCTGATCGGCCGACACCCAGATCACCTGCTCGCTGTTCGGGTCCGCCTTGCGCGGGTCGTCCTTCGAGACATTGAACCGCGAGACGACCGACCGTCTCGGGTTCGTGGCCGAATAATAGACATAAAACTGCCCGTTCTCGGCATACTTCGGATGAAACGCCAGGCCGAGCAACCCCTCCTCGTTGTCCTTGCTGATCGCCTGCGGCAGGTCGAGGAACAGTTGCTTGTCGTCCGTCTGCAAATCGTTCGGGAACGAGTAAATCTGGGCGTTGTGCTGCTCGACGACGAACAGCAGGTTGTTCTCGTCGTCCGGATAGGCCAGCACGACCGGCCGGTCGAACTTCAGGTTCGGGAAGGCGACCTCGGTGTACAGTTCCGGCAAGCTGTCGTCTGCCTGGGGCTCGATGGCCGAGGCGGGTCGGGCGTCGATGGCAGCGAGGCTCATCGCCAGCCCGAAGGCCAGGCCCAGGCGGGGCAGGGGGCTCGTCGCAAGGGGCATGCAGTCGATCTCCGGGGTGAGGGTCGAGACACGTCGGGCGGAGGAGGCGGGATGTGTCAGACAAACCGGCCGCGCTTCCAGGCGAAGCCGCCGGGATGGCGAGGGACCGATCGCGAGCATTCCACCATGCCCCCGATCGGCCCGTCGTGTGCTACGTCATTCTATACAAAACCATCGCCCGAGGGGCACCCGTTCGCCCCCGCGCCTTGCGACGTCGAGGCCGAGCTCGGGCGGCTCAGAGCGACCACCCTTGCCGGTACGGCGGCTTGATGAGCGCCGCCGCCTCCGGCACGCCCGCCACGGCCATCGACTTCGCGTCGTAATCGATCGCCTTGCCCAGCCGCACCGCGACATTCCCCAGCAGCATCGACTCGGTCAAGACCGCCGCGTAATCGAAGTTCCCGAGCGGCGCCGGCCCCCCCTCGATCGCCCGGACCCACTCCCGCTTGGCGTTCAGGTCCCGCTCGTCCTCGCCGCCGAGCCGCTCCAGCGTCTGCTCCGGCGCCGAGAATCCCGAGAAGCGATCGGCCGGCAACAAGACCTGTTCCATCCCGTAGTCGCTCGGCGAGTACATCGACCCCCGCTCGCCGATCAGGAGCGAGCCGCTATCCACCGCCTCCCGGCCCTGGAACAACGCCGAGTCCGGCAGGTTCCGCTCGCCGTCCTTCGCCCCCTCGTACCAGGTCAGTTTCACCGGCGGCAGGTCGCCCCGCGCCGGGAACTCATACGTGATCGTCGCCCACGCCGGGTACGTCTCCGGATTGATCTCCCCGCTCTCGGCCGAGACCCGCGTCGGATACCCCAGGTTCAACCCCATGAACGGTAGGTTCGCCGTGTGACAGGCCATGTCCCCCAGCGACCCCGTGCCGAAGTCCCACCAGCCGCGCCAGTCGTGCGGGTGATAGACAGGGTGATACGGCCGCTCCGGCGCGGGGCCGAGGAACAGATCCCACTTCACGTGATCCGGGATCGGCGGCGTCTCGGTCGGCCTCGCCACGATGTCCGGCGCCTGCTTCCAGTACTTGAACGGCCGATTCGTCCAGACGTGCACCTCCTCCACCGGCCCGATCGCCCCCGACCGGATCAGCTCCACCCCCGTCCGGAACCCGTCCGACGCCGTCCCCTGATTGCCCATCTGCGTCGCCACGCCGTAGCGCCGCGCCGCCTCCATCATCATCCTCGCCTCGAACGGCGAGTGCGCCAGCGGCTTCTGGCAATAGACATGCTTCCCCCGCTTCATCGCCGCCATCGCGATCACCGCGTGCGTGTGATCGGCCGTGCTCACCACCACCGCGTCCACCCGGTCGTCGAGCGTCTCCAGCAACTCCCGGAAGTCATGGAACGTCCTCGCGTCCGGGTACTGCTCCGCCTTCTGCGTCAGCCTTTGATCGTCGATATCGCACAGCGCCACCACCTGCCCGCAGCTCGCCGCGTGGTCCGTGTCGCTCCTCCCCTTCCCCCCGACCCCGATACACGCGATCGCCACCCGCTCGTTCGGCGACCTCCCGAACGCCACCCTGTCGTCCTTGCTCAGGATCAGGAACCCGGCCGCCGCGGCCGACGTCGATCGGAAAAACTGCCTGCGGTCAAGACGGTGCGCCATTGTCTGTACTCCCTGTGGTCAATGCGTTGTTCGTCTCGCTCGATTGCCGGTACGGTTCCTCTCTTTCCCTCTCCCCGCACGCGGGGAGAGGGTGGCCGAAGGCCGGGTGAGGGGTCCCCCTTCAGATCATCACGCGTGATCTTCTTGAGTAGACTTTCGCTCAAGAATCATCTTTCAAGAGATCGTTGCTGTTTCTCTGGCCGAACGCGTGAGCCTTCGCGATCCGTTTCGACGACCCCGAGAATCCCCAGGATAATCGACTCCGGATCATCCAGGATTTCGTCATTGCTCACGCGAAGCACCTTCAGCCCCCGGCGTTCGAGGTCGTGTTGCCTTCGAGCATCATACTCCCCCCGATCATCATGGCTTCGGCCGTCGACCTCAATCACAAGCTGAAAGGCCGCGCAATAAAAATCCACGAAGTACCGGCCAATGGGGTGTTGTCGTCGAAACTTCAGCCTGGCCAGCCTCCTGTCCCGAAGCAGATACCAGAGGACCCGTTCCGGGACCGTCATCTCCCGACGAAGCCGCCGCGCCCGAGTGGCCCGAGCCTCCGAGGTCCGACGTCCCACGTCATCGGGCCGACTCATTGCTCCCTTCGCTCCTCGCGACGATTGTAAATAACAGACACATCTCTCGTTCTTAACCCTCGCCCCCGTTTACGGGGGAGAGGGTGGCCGCAGGCCGGGTGAGGGGGCCTTCGTCCGGCTCGCAAAGCCCTGCATCCTGACACTGGCCCCCTCACCCCGGCCCTCTCCCCCGACTCGGGGGAGAGGGGGGCAGAGACAACCCGCCTCGCTCACACCTCCGGCAGCTCATACCCCGTCCGGTACGGCCGCGAGAGCAACCGGTTGGCCTCGTCGTCGCCGGGGAAGGTCTCGGTCTCGGAGTCCCACGTCAGCTTGCGGCCGAGCAGGTACGAGATGTTCCCCAGGTGCGTCGTGTTCGTCGACCAGTGCGTGACCTCCACATCGCAGGTCGGCCGCCCCCGGGTCTTCAGGCAATCGAGCCAGTCGGTCACGTGGTCGGGCAGGCCGTCGTCCTGGGCCTTGAAGTTTTCGGCCTGGGTCGGGATCGTCCGCGTGGGCACTTCCCCCTTGATCAGCTTGATCCCGTACGGCTCGGCCATCCGATCGGGGAAGATCTCATGCCCCGATCGGTCGATGAACAACGTGCCGTCGGTCCCGCAGAACAAGATCCCGTAGCCGTGCCCGTTCATCGGGTAGCCGTTCCCCTTGCGCATCGAGTACGTCAACACGCAATCGCCGGGGAACTCGTACACCACCTGCATCGTGTCCGGCGTGTCGCGGTCGTCCTTCACCGTCCAGATGCCGCCGGTCGTGTTCACCGTCGTCGGGCCCTTCTGGTCGAGGGCCCACAGCGCAATATCATTCAAGTGCACACCCCAGTCGCTCATCATCCCGCCGGCATAGTCGAAGAACCAGCGGAAGAGCAAATGGAAGCGGTTGATGTTGAACGGCCTCGACGGCGCCGGCCCGAGCCAGGCGTCGTAATCGACGTGCGACGGCGGCTCGCTGTCCGGGGTCACCCCCATGCCGAACGGGCTGATGTTCTCGAAGTTCCAGGTCTGGATCCAGTGCACCCGGCCGATCTTCCCCTCCCGGATCGCCTCGACCGCCTTGCGGAAGTTCTCGCTCGACCGCTGCTGCGTGCCCACGCCGACGACCCGCTCGTACTTCCGCGCCGCCTTGACCATCGCCCGGCCTTCAAGCACGTTATGAGCCAGGGGCTTCTCGACATACACATCCTTCCCCGCCTGGCAGGCGTGGATCGTCGGGTGCGCGTGCCAGTGATCCGGCGTGGCGATCACCACCGCGTCCAGGTCGTCCCGGTCGAGCATCGTGCGGTAGTCGCGCATCGACTCCGGCCGCTCGCCCCCCTTCTCCCGATGAATCCGCTCGGCCGTCTCGTTCGCGTGGGTGTCGTCCACGTCGGCCACGGCGACGAACTGCACCTGCTCGCGCTTCAGGAACTCGCTGAGCAACTGGTTCCCCCGGCTCCCGGCGCCGATCAGGCCCAGCCTCACCCGGTCCTGCGCCGGGCTTGCCCCCGACGTCCTGATCCCGAACGTCGCCGCGCCCGCCGCGACGCCCATCGACCCCACGAAACCCCGACGCGACAGCCCTTGCTTGGAGGTCATCGGCCTCTTCCCCGTTCTGGTTGGTTCGAGTGACCCGATCGGCACGGCCGGCGGACGTGAGATCCCCGGCCGAGCGGTTGCGATCGCCTCGATCCTAACGGCCCGCCGCGCGCCCCGCCAGCGTCGGCCAACCCCGGGGCGCTCCGGCGATCACAGGCCGGGCCGGGGGCGAAAACCCCGCGCAGGGCCGCAGAGGCCCGGAGAAGCCCGGTCCCGGAGCGGACCAAACTCCCCCCTCTCTCCCTCTCCTCCGCGTCTCCGCGACTCTGCACGCGATTCCCCTCCCCACCGCCTCCCTCACCCCTTCGCATCCCATCCATAGGGGACCATCTGGCACTCGGTCGATCCGTCGTCGTACAGATCCACCACCGCGTACGCCGGGCCGAACTGGTGGTACTTCCCGTCCCACCACCCGCCGCACACGGCGCCGTTGCAGTAGTACGACGTGCCGAGGTAATCCACGCGATCTTCCATGTGCATGTGACCGCTCAAACAGGCCCGCACGTTCCCCCGCTCGTGGAACAGGGCCGTCAGCTTCCGGGCGTCGATGTGCATCCAGGCCCCCGGCACCTGCCAGTTGCCCGAGGTCTCGTTCTCCCCGTCGAGGAACGCGCAGGCCGCCAAAATCGGGATGTGCGAGAGCACCAAAATCGGCGTCTCGGCCGGGGTTGCCTCCAGCTCCTTCGCCAGCCAATCATATTGCTCGTCGTCGATCTTCGCCGTATAGCTCCCCGGCTCGGCCCCGGGGTGGGTGCTGTCGAGCACGACGAACTTCCATCCCGCCTTCTCGAACGACCGATACCGCCCCGGCAGCCGCAGCTCCTCCACCGCCGACCGCTTCCCCGCGCAACTCCCGTCGGTCGACGGCTCGAAGCCGCCCCCCTTCCAGCCCCAGATGTCGTGATTGCCGATGCACGACTCGAACGGCAGCGAGCAGTCCTGTTCCAACCCCCGATGCCACAACGCCCACTGCTTCTCCGCCGTCTCCCGGTCCTGCGCGAAGGCGTCCATGATACAGTCGCCGCCGAACAAGATCATCTCCGGCGCATCGTCCAGCCCCTGCACGTGCTCCAGGCACTTCGCGAACCCCTCCGGCGCGTCCCGCTGCCCGGTGATGTGCACGTCGGTCAGGTGCGCCAGCCTCAGCACCCGCCGGCCTTCCGGCGCGACCGGCTCCGCCCCCGCCGCCGACCCCAGCACCAGGGCCCCGCCCGCCGCCCCGGCCGTCGCCCGCAACATCCCGCGCCGGGTCATCCCGTCATGTAAAGGCAATTGCTCGCCCTTCCGAAAGAATCGATTGAACATCATTGGTCCTGCAGAAAGGATCATGGAAACCGCGATACCGGACTCAATTCGCGGCTCGATCTTACCTTTTGTCCCGGTCCCTCGCCCATGAAATCTCCATGAACGCGGCGGCCGTCGGCGCGGCCTCACGCCAGATGCAGGCCTTCCAGGAACCGTGCAAACTCCTCGGGGGCGGTCTCCCCCGCCTCGGGCGAATCGTACAGATGAATCGTGTACAGCAGCGACCCCTGGTCGATCAACAACGTCTCATCCTCGACCACGACCGGCTCGATGTCGCGGTGTTCGAACAGCCAACGGGCCTTGAAGCGCACGCAGGCACACCGCGAGACCTCGCCCCGGCTCGGCGCCTCGAGCACCTCGTACTCCCTCAAGAGGTTCCCCCACCCCTCGATCCCGCCCCGAGCGAGCGCCTCCAGGCTCCCGGGCATGGAACTCGGATAGTCCTCCCGGTTCTTGAACACGGTGATCGAGGGGCCGAACGCGCGCACCGCGTCGCCGTACTTGCTGATGGTCGCGACCATCGTCGCGGCCTGGTCGCGCCGGAACTCCTCCTCGTCGACGCCGGCCGGCAGGTTCTGGACGACCTGCCCCTCATGCTTCGCCGCGAAATCCCGGAACACGTCGAGCGTCCAGCCCCCGGGCTTCACGAACCCGAGGCCGAGCCTCGTGTTGACGTAATAATCGCCGTTGACGGCGATCTCCCGGCCAGGCTCGATGGCCAGCCCGCCGAGCGCCGTGGCGACGAACTTGAGGAATTCCCTCCTCCCAATCCCCATCGGCTCACCCTCCCCCCTCATCGGTCAGTCGCCCGGCAGGCGATGCCTCGCCCTGCCTGCCCCCACCGCGGATGATCGAACCCGCCTCATCGCATGATGGCCACGGTCATCACCAGCTCGACCTCCTGGCCGATCCGCTCCTCGATCGCCCGCTTCACCCGGTCCAGGTCCGCGTCGTCCAGGGCCGACCGGCTCACCAGCGTCACCCCGATCTGCAGCGGGTCGCCGGGCCGGACGTCCACGCCCCGCACGGCGACGGAACCGACCTCCCAGCCGTCCAGCTCCCGGATGATCCGATGCTCCTCCACCATCCGGCCGAAGCTGAACGCCAGCGGCACGCTCACCGCCAGCACCAGCACCAGCTCCAGCAGGAGCCCGCTCCGCGCCCTCCGGAACGGCGCGAACCCGAGCCACAGGAACGTCGCCCCGCTGGCCAGGATGATCCCCGTCAGGTTCGTCAGGAACAGCAGGCTCGCCCCGCCGAAGACCGACCAGTCGGCCCAGCCGATCCCGATCCCCGCCACCGCCAGCGGCGGCACCAGGGCCACGGCGATCGCCACCCCGGCCAGGCTCCTCGCCACCTCCTCCCGGGCATGCGCGTAGGCCCCGGCGATCCCCGAGAGCACCGCCACCCCCAGATCCAGCAACGTCGGCCGCAGCCGAGATCCGATCTCGTCCGTCACCACCCCGAGCGGTGTGAACCAGGTCGCCACCATCGCGAACCCGAGCGCCAGCGCCAGGCCGGTCAGCAGCGTCCCGCTGCTCTTGCCGATCAAGCGCAGGTCCTGCCGCACCAGCCCCATCGCCATCGCGATGATCGGCGCCATCAGCGGCGCCAGGATCATCGCCCCGATGATCACCGGCGCCGAGTTGCCGTACAACCCCAGCGTCGCCAGCAACGTCGAGAGCACCATCAGGGTCAGGTACGACGGCGAGCAGCGCGCATTCTCGCGCAAGAGCGAGTACAGATCCTTGAATTCCTCCGTGCTGGCGTGATTCAGCCACGGCAGCGGCTTCGACACCAGGGCCCCCTTCGCCTCGCCCACCGGCAGCGCCTGCACCTGGAACCGCTCCTTCGACTCCGGGCACCCCGGTTCCAGCTCCAGCCCATGCCCGGCGATCAGCCGCAGCGCCCTCGGCGCGACCCTCAGCTCCACCCGCTTCGCGTTCAGCAGCACGCCGTCGTGCGCCAGCTCCAGCGGCCTCGGGCTGTTCACCTCCAGCGACGACGTCCGGACCAACCCCACGAACGGCGGGAGCCGCGTCCCCCCCCACCGGCCCATCACCGCCGACGCGAGCAGGAACCTCAGCAGCTGCAACAGGCTCCGGGGGGCCAGCACCATCGCGTAGAGCATCCCGTCGTTGTCGCTCGTCGCATCCACGATCCGCCTCGCCAGCAGCGAGCTCCTCCCCTGCTCGACGACCACGATCCCCAGCGAGGCCGTGTCGATCTCGTTCTCATTCTCGGTCCTCAGCCGCATCGGCTGCAGCCTCAGGGCCGTCAGGTTGCGCACCACCCCCGCGAAGTGCCGGAGCCGCCCGACCGGCGTCCGGATCGGCGTGCTCCCCGGCGCCAGGGTCAGGGCATGACCGATCACCACATCCTGGAACACCACCCGGTCGTTGCAGAACAGGACGTCGATCGCCAGGTCGTCCTCCTCGTCGTCGCCCCCCCGCAGGGCGTCCACCGCCTCCTCCATCGTCGAGGCGATGCCGAGGCCCGCCCGGGCCCGGACCGCTCTCGGATGCGGCAAGACCCCCAGCCGCCACCCACGCCCCAACGCCTCCCCGACCAGGGGCGCCAGCGCCTCGTCCCCGAGATACGCCACCACCCGAGTCCCGGCCTCCGCGCCCGGCAACTCGGCCGTCGGGTACGGGATCGCCTCCACCGCCTCGCCCCCGAACAAGGGCACGATCTCCCCGCGGACCGCCGACTCCTCGGCAGGATCAAACAGCAATCGAATCGACATGCGTCTCGTCCCACGACTGTCCGGAAACGACCCGTCCCCCGCGCGATCGGGCCCCGACCCTCCGGGCGGCAGGCCCCGGAGAACCCCCATCGGCCCCCTCCGGAGGGCGCACCGATCGCCGGCCGCCACCCCCCGCCGGGCCTTCTGCGCCCGACCTCGCCGCCGTCTTGCCCGCCCCCTCCGGCCGACCGACCGGCAACGTACCCCCTGTCCCGACCCGGCACAAGCCACCAGGGCGATCGCCCCCTCGCAACGCGGGGCCCCTCCGCGCCCTCCTCGCCGGCAAGGAATGGCGACCCGCCCCGCGCTCGGCCCGGCCTCCCGATCGCGCCGCCTCGTCCCCGTCACGGCCCCGGCCCCGCCGGGGGCTCGCCCAGCCAGGCCAGGGCATCGGTCAGGGCCGTCACCACCCCTTCGCTCCCCGCCTCGAACCGCTGGTCGGCCCGCCCCGGGGCCGACCAGGAACTGCCGTAGGTGTCCGCGCCGACGATGGTCAGCCGCCCTCCCCCGGCGAATTTGCCCGTCGAGGCCGAGGCCGAGAGCGCCTCCCTCACGATCGCGTCGGCCAGCCCGAAGCACGTCCGGATCTTCAGGGCCTCCTCCTCGGCATTCATGTAAAACCCTCCCCATCTCAGGTGCAGGAACATCCTGAGCGGGACCGTCACGAGGTAATACTGGGTCGCATGCGTGTTCACCCCGTACCCGTCGTGGCTCAGCACGGCGTACTCCTCGGGGCCATCGGTCTCGTCGACATAGAACCGAACGAGGTACGGGATCTTCGGCAGATCCCGCGTGGAGTAGCAGCAGTGACGCCGCTTCGTCAATCGCGCCGCCAGCGATTCGGGGATCGTCGGGCAGGCCAATCCCGCCTGCTCCAGCAACGACCGCACCTCCTGCATGTCGCCCATCGGCCCTCCTCCCCCTCGTCGCGTGGAAGCCCGCCGCCCCGCCACCGGGACGCCTCGCGATCCATCCTCATCGGTTCGCCGGCCATTTTTTCCGGAAAACGTGCTTAAGCCTCCGTTCCGTCTCGATGATATCGAATGAGGGTTCGTCTCGCGTCCTCGCTCCCCGGGCGTCGCCCCCGGCGTCACGAGTCCCTCCGCGTCCCGCTCCCAGGGCTCACACCCCGTCGAGTCGATCCGAAACCGAGGCCACCCCCCATGGACCCGCACCCCCTCCCGTCCGACCCCTCCGCCAACGCCACCACCCACGGCCTCACGGCCAAACGCCCCCTCGACGCCGAGGAGCGCGAGCGCATGGAAGTCATCGTCGCGAGCTGGACCTCCAAGTCCATGCCCGAGACGCCCCCCGAGGAGGCCCTCGTCGCCTCCGCCGCCATCGAATACGTCCGCTACCTCCGCTGCGTCGAGGCCGAGGAACGCCGCCTCAAGCCCGGCCGGCAACAGGCCCTCCGCGACTGGCGCGAGCGCAAGCAACACGCCGTCCGCCGCCGCGCCCAGGACTTGAAACGTGAACCGGAAGCCGTCGTCGCCGACCTGCACGAGACCGCCTTCGGCATCGACTGGATGCTCCGCCACTGGCGACACCTCCGCGCCCGGCTCAATACTCCCGCACCCTGGACCGCCCAGGACCTGCTCCTCGCCATGAACCTGCTCGGGCACGAGCCCTCGCCTCCGAGCGACCGCACCAGCCCCGCCGGCCTCGTCTGGTGGCTGACCGCCGCTTCCTTCCCCAAACTCTTCCAGCCCGCGACCGAGACCCCCAGCAACCCCTCGGCCCTCGACCAGCTCCGCGCCCTGCTCGACGACACGATCGCCCGGCTCGAAACCCTCCGCCCGATCGTCTGGGACGACATCGACGCCCCCGAGGCCGCCGCCGTCGAGACCGCCTCGATGGTCGATACGAGCAAGGACGGCCAGCTCCGCCAGCGCTACCGCCGCGAGGCCTTCCGCGACTTCCACAAGTCGCTGCACGCGCTCGACCGCCTCCGCGCCGAACGCTCCAAGGCCCATGCCCGCGAGGCGAAGATCATGGACGCCTCTCGATCGCAGCACGCCGACCGCCCCGCCTACGTCCCCGCTCCCCCCGAATCCCGAAACGAACCCCCTCCCGGCCCCGAATCCTCGCCCGAGGATCGCCGTAACCCCCAATCGGCCAACGAACTCCGCAACGCCCCCTCCGCCCCCTCCGCCGCCCCCGACCGGCGCACCGAGGGGCGCACCGACGGGCGCACCGCGCCCGACCGCACCGCCTCCGAGTGGTTCCGCGAACCGTCCAGGACCCCCCAGGGCCCCGGCCGGGGCGACTCCCCGGCACCCTGACCCCCTCGCCCCGACCGCGTCGCCGCCGCCCCGACCCGCCGCCTCGCCCTCCGCCCGGCGAGCCCCGCTCGTCGTGCGCCCCGGGCCCCCCTCCGCGTGCCACGCCCCATGACGGCATCGCAGTTGCTCCCTTCTCGCTCCGTCTATTGACGTCCGATTCTCGCGGTCCTGCCGCCTGGTTGACCCAGGGGCATCCACAGGAGCACCCTCGTCATGGCTTCGGCACACTCGATCCGGCAGGCCCAGGCCGCCTCCCGCGTTTCCGAACAGGCCCGACACGGCCAGGCCCCGGTCAACGTCGGCGAGACCGAGCGCATCGCCTCGCAGGTCGGCGGCGGGGCCCTGATCGTCCTCGGCCTGGCCAGGGGGGGCCTGAAGGGCCTGATCACCGCCGGACTCGGCGGCGCCTTGCTCTACCGGGGGACGACCGGCCACTGCTCGCTCTACCAGGCATTGGGCGTCGACACCTCCGACCCCGAGCCGGGGGCCTCCAGCAGCGTCGCCGCCCAGCACGGCGTCCGGGTCGAGGAGGCGATCCTCATCAACCGGCCCGCCGAGGAGATCTACACCTACTGGCGAGACCACGCCAACCTCTCCACCTTCATGAGCGAGGTCGTCTCCGTCACCTCGGCCGACGGCATCCACTCCCACTGGGTCGTCGAGGGGCCGCTCGGGGTCCGCCTGGAGTGGGACGCCGAGATCCACAACGACGAGCCGGGCCGCCTGATCGCCTGGCGGTCCTTGCCCGGCGCCCAGGTGGCCACGGCCGGCTCCGTCCACTTCGCCCCCGGCACCGGCGGCCGAGGGACCGAGGTCCGCGTCAACCAGAAGTTCGACCCCCCCGGCGGCAAGCTCGCCGCCCACGCCGCCAAACTGATCGGCTACGACCCCTCGACCGTCACCCGGGAGAACCTCCGACGCCTGAAGCAGCTGATGGAGGTCGGCGAGATTTCCACCGTCCGCGGCCAGCCCTCGGGCCGGCCGACCCCCGGCTGATCGACCGGGGGAGGGGCCGCCCCGACGCCCCTCCCCCGATCCTCGCCCGGGTGGCCCCGGTCGCTTCGCCGACCGGGGCGGCGCAGCCGCACGAGGCCGCAGCCTGCCCCTCCGAATCGCCCGACGCCCCGCCCCCCCGATCGGCAAGCCATCAGGGCCGCCCGTGTTGATGGCCGACCCGACCCGACCCGACCCGAACGATTCCCCCCATCCCCCACGAGGCTCTCCCCGATGAAGGCACTGTGCTGGTACGGCAAGCAGGACGTCCGGGTGGTCAACGTGCCCGATCCGACCATCCTCAACCCAAGCGACGCGATCCTCCGGGTCACCTCCACCGCCATCTGCGGGTCCGATCTGCACCTGTACGACGGCTACATCCCGACGATGGCCCCCGGCGACATCCTCGGCCACGAGTTCATGGGAGAGGTCGTCGCCGTCGGCCCGAAGGTCAAGAACCTGAAGGTCGGCGACCGGGCCGTCGTCCCCTTCCCGATCGCCTGCGGCAACTGCTACTTCTGCAAGAGCGACCTGTTCGCCCTCTGCGACAACTCGAACCCGAACGCCGAGCTGACCGAAATGGCCTACGGTCACGCCCCGGCCGGCATCTTCGGCTACTCGCACATGATGGGCGGCTACGCCGGCGGCCAGGCCGAGTACGTCCGCGTCCCCTATGCCGACGTCGGCCCGATGAAGGTCCCCGAGTCCCTCACCGACGAACAGGTCCTGTTCCTGACCGACATCTTCCCGACCGGCTACATGGCCGCCGAGCAGGCCGGCATCAAGCCCGGCGACACCGTCGCCGTCTGGGGATGCGGCCCGGTCGGCCTCTTCGCCATCAAGAGCGCCTTCTTGCTCGGGGCCGAGCGCGTCATCGCCATCGACCACTACGACCGCCGCCTCCAGATGGCCCGCGACCACTGCGGCGCCGAGGCCGTCAACTACGAGGACGTCGACCTCTTCTGGTACCTCAAGGACACCACCGGCGGCCGGGGGCCGGATGTCTGCATCGACGCCGTCGGCCTCGAGGCCCACGGCCACAGCGTCGACGCCCTGCTCGACTACGCCAAGACCTCCCTGTATCTGGCCACCGACCGCGCCCGGGTGCTCCGCCAGGCGATCGTCGCCTGCCGCAAGGGGGGGACCGTCTCGATCCCCGGCGTCTACGGCGGCCTGCTCGACAAGGTCCCCTTCGGCGCCGCCTTCAACAAAGGGCTGACCCTGAAGATGGGCCAGACCCACGTCCACCGCTACCTCAAGCCCCTGCTCGACCGGGTCGAGAAGGGTGAGATCGACACCACCTTCCTCATCACCCACCGCGTCCCCCTCTCCCAGGCCCCCGACGCCTACGCCACCTTCCGCTACCAGCCGGACGAGTGCGTCAAGGTGGTCATGACCCCCTGACCCGAGCCGCCCCGGCCCCCTCTCCCCGCGAGCGAGCCGGGAGAGGGGTCCCCGGGCATCCCGAGCCGTACCCGACTTCATCTCCGGGCGTTGCTTCCGAGGATCGGCCCGTTGAGCCCGGCCCTCCGGCGGGTATGATAGAGCAGCAAGCAGATGCTGAGATCGCCTCACTCTGCCTTCGATCCCCCTGCCCGCTGGGAGGGCCGGTGTCCATGCCCGGTCCCGAGTCCGTGCGATCCCGAGTGCAGCGAGTCCGGGCCGATGGCGATGGCCGCGGGGCGGAGATCGTCTGGGATCGCCTCGCCGCCGAGGAGCCGATGGAGATCCGGCTCGGCTTCGGACCGAGCGGCCGCCGCGCGGTGCGGACGATCGGGATCACCATGCGGACCCCCGGCCACGACCCCGAGCTGGCCGTCGGCTTCCTGCTCAATGAGCGGGTCATCCCCTCGGCCGACGCCATCGACGAGGTCGCCCGCGAGGAGCCCGAGGACGCCGGCCGGTCGCTCGACCGGATCATCCGGGTCGACCTGAAGCCGGGCATCGAGGTCGACCTCGACCGCTTCGCCCGGAACGTCCTGACCAACTCCAGTTGCGGCGTCTGCGGGACCGCCACCCTCCGCGCCCTGAACCTCGACGGCTGCCGGCCGAACCCGGGCCACGGCCCGGTCATCGAGGCCGAGACGATCCACGGCCTGCCCGCCTTGCTCCGCGACCACCAGCGCGGCTTCGTCGAGACCGGCGGCCTGCACGCCGCCGCCCTGTTCGACCCCGATGGCTCCCTGATCGCCGCCCGTGAGGACATCGGCCGCCACAACACGGTGGACAAGCTCATCGGCGCCCGGGCGTTGGGGACCCTCGACGGCCCCCATCCCGACGCCGAGCCGGCCATCCTGCTCGTGAGCGGCCGGGCCGGATTCGAGATTGTCCAGAAGGCCGTCACCGCCGCCTTGCCGATCGTCGCCGCCGTCGGCGCCCCGTCGAGCCTGGCGGTCGAGGTGGCCGAGGCGTTCGGCCTGACCCTCTGCGGCTTCGTCGGCCCCCGTCGGTTCAACGTCTACAGCGCCCCGTGGCGGGTCCGGGTCCCGGTCGAGGCCGACGCCCCGGCCCCGGCCGCCGACCCGGCCCCTTGACCCCGCTCCTTGTTGTGCCTGCGACCCCGCGGAGGCCCTCCCCATGGCGCCCGACTCGCGCGACACCTCGCCGAAGCTGCCCCCGACGACCTCCGAGCCGACGCCGCGCCCGGCCGACCCGTTCGACGACGGGCACGGCCACCCGAGCGACGAGCCGCCGACCGCCTTCTCCGGGCTGCACCTGAAGAAGGCCGAGCACAAGGCCGCCGGCCCCGAGGCCGTCTACCACGCCATGAAGAAGGTCACGCGCGAGGCGGGGCTCGTCCGCGGCCTGAACATCCTCACCCACGTCAACCAGGACGGCGGCTTCGACTGCCCGAGCTGCGCCTGGCCCGACCCCGAGCCGGGCGAGCGGACCAGCTTCGAGTTCTGCGAGAACGGCGCCAAGGCCGTCGCCGCCGAGACCACCACGAAGCGCGTCGACCGCGCCTTCTTCGCCCGGCACTCCGTGGCCGACCTGGCCGCGCACGGCGACGACTGGCTCGACGCCCAGGGACGCCTTGCCGAGCCGATGGTCCTCCGCCCCGGGGCGACCCACTACGAGCCGATCGCCTGGGACGACGCCTTCCGCCTCGTCGCCGACGAACTGAACGCCCTGGCCTCGCCCGACGAGGCCGTCTTCTACACCTCGGGCCGGACCAGCAACGAGGCGGCATTCCTCTATCAGTTGTTCGTCCGCCAGTTCGGCACGAACAACCTCCCCGATTGCTCGAACCTCTGCCACGAGTCGAGCGGCGCGGCCCTCGGCATGACCCTCGGCGTGGGCAAGGGGTCGGTTCATCTTGATGACTTCGCCAAGGCCGACATCATCCTCCTCGTCGGCCAGAATCCCGGCACGAACCACCCGAGGATGCTCACGACCCTGCAGAACGCGGTCGAGCACGGGGCGAAGCTCGTGGCCATCAACCCCCTGAAGGAGGCCGGGCTGCTCGCCTTCGCCCACCCGCAGCAGGTCCGCGGGATGCTCGGCTTCGCCACGACGCTGGCCGACACCTATCTGCAAGTCAAGATCAATGGCGACCAGGCATTGTTCCGAGGCCTGGCCAAGGCCCTCTTCGACGAGATGCTCCACGAGCGCGGCGACGCCATCGACCGCGTGTTCATCGACGAGCATACCTCCGGGTTCGACGCCTACCGCGAGGTCGTCGGGCAGACGACCTGGGCCGAGATCGTCCGCCTGAGCGGGATCGACCGCGAGGCGATCGAGGCCCTCGCCCGCCGCCTGGCCGAGACGGACCGGATCATCTGCTGCTGGGCGATGGGCCTGACCCAGCACAAGAACTCGGTGGCGACGATCCAGGAGATCGTCAACGTCCTGCTCCTGCGCGGGGCGCTCGGCAAGCCCGGCGCGGGGGTCTGTCCGGTCCGCGGGCACAGCAATGTGCAGGGGGACCGGACCATGGGCATCTGGGAACGGATGCCCGACCGCTGGCTCGACCGCCTCGGCGCGGCCTTCAACTTCGACCCGCCCCGGCACCACGGCTTCGACGTGGTGCAGTCGATCCGGGCCATGCACGAGGGGAAGGCCCGGGTCTTCTTCGGCCTCGGCGGCAACTTCCTCTCGGCCAGCCCCGACACCCACTTCACGGCCGAGGCCCTGCGCCGCTGCCGCCTGACGGCGCAGGTCTCGACCAAGCTGAACCGCTCGCACCTCGTCACCGGCCACACCGCGTTGATCCTGCCGTGCCTCGGCCGGAGCGAGCGCGACGCGCAGGGCGGGGCCGAGCAGTTCGTGACCGTCGAGAACTCGATGGGGATCGTCCACCCGTCGCACGGCGGATTCTCCCCGGCCTCGCCGCACCTGCTGAGCGAGCCGGTCATGATCGCCCGCCTGGCCCGCGCGACGCTCAGGGAGCGATCGACGGTCCCCTGGGAGTGGCTGGTCGAGGACTACGACCGCATCCGGGACGCCATCGAGCGCGTCGTCCCCGGCTTCGACAATTACAACGAGCGGGTCCGCCACCCCGGCGGCTTCGCCCTGGAGCACCCGGTCCGCGATCGCCGGTTCCCGACCCGGGACGGCAAGGCCCACTTCACACCATCCCCCGTGACCGGCATCGAGCCCGAGCCGGGGCAGTTGCTCCTGATGACCATTCGCAGTCATGATCAGTTCAACACGACCGTCTACAGCCGAGACGATCGCTACCGGGGGATCCGCAACGAGCGCCGGGTCGTCTTCCTGAATCGGGAAGACATGCACGATCGTGGCCTTGAACCCCAGCAGAGCGTCGACCTGACCGGCATCGATGCGCAGGGCCGCACGCGGGTCGCCCGGCATTTCCGGGCCATCCCGTACGACATCCCCCGGGGCTGCGCGGCGGCCTACTTCCCCGAGGCCAACGTCCTGGTGCCGATTGACAGCACGGCCGAGATCAGCAACACGCCGACCTCGAAATCGATCGTCATCACCGTGGCGCCGTCAGCCGATTGACGGATCAAAAGGTCGCTCTTTGAAAACCCGGTGAAGATTCAGTTGTCCGGGAGACGCGGGGTTTCTCCCGTTTCCGTGTCGTCTCCCGGGGTGCGTGTCGGGTGTGGCGGTTTCGGCGGGTCGATCGGCCGGGAGGGGACGCGGGTCCAGCGGTCTTTCAGGCGGAGGAAGGGGCGTTCGAGGGCGTAATAGGAGAGGGTGGCAAGGCCGACGGTCAGGGCCGGGGCGGCCAGGGCCATCAGGGCGCCGACGTCGGGGACCGATCTCAGGGCGAACCCGAGCCATCCGGCGATCCCCAGCGCGATCTCGTGGAACAGGTAGAGTCCGAAGCTGATCCTGCCGAGCCGGACGAGCGTCGGCCGGCGCAGGATGGCCGTCCAGGGGTCGCGGGCCGAGGCGGCCCAGGCGACCAGCGCGACGGCCCAGGCCCAGATCAAAATGTAATCCAACGCCTGGCTCCGGGGGCCTCCCCGGGCCAGGGGGACCGTCAGCAGGACGACGACGCCGAGCACCACCACGGCGCGTCCGATCCAGGGCCCGGCCCGGCCGAGGTGCGGGAGGCGGTGCGAGACGAGGGCGAGCGCGACCCCGGCGAGCAGCGTATCGAGATGAACAATGGTGTTGAAGCGGAGCAGGAGGGGATTGGCCTCCGACGTGGCCAGGGCGTATCGGGCGACGATGGCCGCGAGCATCAGCCCGAGCACCGTCAGCCCGCGGCTCCTCGGCCCGAGCCAGGCGATCAGCAGGGGGACGACCAGGTAGAATTGCTCCTCGACGCAGATGCTCCAGAGGACCCCGGCCGAATCCGCCGGCACCGGACCCTGGAACCCCATCGACCAGTTGCCCAGGAAGAGCAGGAAGGAGGGGAGCTGCGCCAGGGCCTCGGGGCTCCACATGCGGGGGCCGAGCCCGACCCAGGTCCGGACCAGGGGCATCAGGCCCCAGCAGATGAGGACGAGCAGGTAATACAGGGGCCAGATCCGGAGGATGCGGCGGATCCAGAAGGCGCGGAGATCGACCCGGCCGTGGCGCTCTTGCTCGCGGAGCAGGAGGGTGGCGATGAGGTATCCGCTGAGCACGAAGAAGAGCTGGACGCCGATCCAGCCGTTGTCGCGCAGGGTGCCGACGAGCGACGGGACGCGGAAGCCGACCGAGCCCAGGCCGAGCCATTGCAGCGGGAGATCCAGCGTGATCGAGACGATCAGGCCGACGGTCCGCGCGATCAGCCCGAGCAGGTCGAGGCTGCGGTCGTGGAAGACGTAGACGAGGGCGATGGCCAGCGCCCGGAGGCCATCCAACTCGGGGAAGTAGACGCGTCGGGCGGCCCAGCCGGCCTCGGAGCCGGGAGGGGTCGCCTCCCGGGGGCGAGGCCCCTGGCGGTCGGGGCTGCTCGGCATCGCCATCGCGTCTCCTTCCGGCCGGTCGTGGGCGGTGCGGGACCGATTGCGAGCCTATCGGATTTTCGGAGGCCGGGGAACCGGGTGTCGTCGCGGTCGAGGCGGCGAGCGGGGGCGCGAGGCCTCGGCGCGTCGATCGGGGCGGGAGGTCTTGCCCGGGGACCGATTGAAGGCGGGAAAGGGGGGGCGGGCCCGAACACGCGGAGCGAGGGCGGCCCGCCATGCCCCTTCGGGGGTGAGTGATTACTGGTCGCTCAGGGCGTCGGGCACGTAGCCCTCGGTCTCGGTGCTGGTCGCCCCTTCGTCGACCTCGACCTCGCGACGCACCGTGACCTCTTCCTGGACGGTGACGTCGGTGGTGCTGACTTCCTCGCCCACGAGCTCGCCGGTCTCGGCATCTCGGATGCGCTTGACTTCCTCGACCTTGTAGGTCTTCTCGTCGATGTCGGCCGTGCGGGTGGCGGACCCTTCCTCGACGCCGGCGACGTTCTCGACGGCGCGTTCGGCGTCGGAGCCCTCGCAACCGGCGATCACCAGGGGGATGAGGGCGGAGAAGGCGGCCAGGGGCGCGAATTTCGATCGAATGAACATGCTGCTCTCCTTTGAGGATGGCCTCGGGCCGCTCGGGGCGAGCGGCCCGATCGCCGGTCCTGTCTCTCTCTCTCTCTCTCTAATCCGACTGTGAACCACTGGAGAGAGCAAGTGAGCAATCGCTGTGCCGAAGGCGAGGGGCACGCCCCCCGGGGGGGCGTCCCGGCCCGGTCAGATCAGGCTGTTGCCGGCGGCCCCGCCGATGGGGGGGCCGGACGGCCGGAGCGCGGCCGACTGTGGGACACCCGGCGCGAGCGGCGATTGCAGCCCGAGCAGCTCGGCCCGCGAGATCGGCCGGCCGACCCCCATGGCCGTCTGGACGACCAGGGCATAGTCGTTGGTCATGACCGGGACCGGGCGGTTCGAGCCGGAGGCCGACCGGGCCAGGGCGGTCAGGCCGTCGGTGATGACGGTGATCGTCCGCTCCGACGCGCCGGCCGAGGCGAGCAGGCGGTTGGTGGCGTAGTTCATCGACGCGACCGTCTCCGGCTTGACCGAGCTTTGCGCGATCGCGTTGCGGAGCTGGTCGATGAACCCCTCGGCGATCGGCTCGGCGGGGGGGCGGAGCTGCCCGACGAGGCCGACCAGCTCGACCTGGATCGCGGCGATGGCCTCGGTGGGCAGCTCGCGGTTCGGGTCGAGCAATTGCAGGAAGTTCGGCAGGCGTTCGATGCGTTGCAGGCGCATCTGGATCACCTCCTCGCGCGATTCCTGCATCGCCTGCTCCTGGGCGAGGGCCTGCGCCTCGGCCCGGGCGCGGGGGCCCTGGGGGCGGTTGGCGGCCTGGCCGGCCTCGGCGGTCGAGACGACCGGCGCGGCGGCGTTGACCACCTCGACCGTGCTGAGCAACTGGCGGCGTTCCAGGCCCTCGGAACCGGGGACGAAGCGGCGTCGGCGGCGGTCCATCGCTCGGGCCTCCTTTGAGGGGGTGCGAGGCGTCGGCCCGGGGCGACCGGGGGCGGTCGGTTCGGGCCGGTCGATTCGGGGAACGATCGCGGCCGGCTCTGCCGCGTCCCAAAGGATGGGGAACGGGGGCGAGTCCGGGGCGGATCGAGATGTGTTCGTCAGTTCACAGTGTCGGCCGGAAGGCGGCCGACGGGCGCCACCCGCGAGATGAAGGGGCATCTCTACCACAGTTGATCCGGTTCGGATAGAGCGGTTTCCCGCGTCGGCCAGGCATTGTGATCCGGCCGGGGACCC
Organism: Tautonia sp. JC769; assembly: GCF_040717455.1. NCBI lineage: Bacteria > Pseudomonadati > Planctomycetota > Planctomycetia > Isosphaerales > Isosphaeraceae > Tautonia > Tautonia sp. JC769. The sequence goes on along the minus strand of NZ_JBFEFH010000010.1, from coordinate 128,893 downwards.
CTCACCCCGGCCCTCTCCCCGCGAGCGGGGCGAGGGGGACGGAAGGTCGGCCCTCGACCGGGCGAGGGTGGAAGGAGGCCGTTCGGGGGGACGACGACCTCGACATGCGGCCGGGAATCGACCTCGGTCGGATGGTGACGGGCGGAGGGGGAGGGAACGCGGTCACGGCTCGTTCCAGCGGAAGGCGAGCAGGGCCCAGCCGGCGAAGCCGAGGCCGAAGAAGCCGAGCGCGGAGATCATCGGGAGGGTCTCGCCGAAGGAGAAGCCGCGGGTGAAGACGCCGTCGAAGCCGTCGATGGCCCATCGGGTCGGGATGGCGGGGGTGAACGCCTGGATCCACTCCGGGAAGAGGAAGCTCGGGATCCAGCAGCCGCCGAGCATGACCATCACCAGGACGCCGAGCAAGGCGACCGAGCGTGCCCCCTGGGGCGACCGGCCGAGCGTGGCGACCGTCAGGCCGAAGGCCGAGGCCATGACCGCGAAGGCCACCGCCAGGGCGACGAAGCCGAGCACGTCCCCTTCCAGGCGGTAGCCGAACAGCAAGGCCCCGGCGGTGAAGACGACCAGGGTGATGACGAGCGAGACGATGGCACAACTGAGCACCTTGCTCAGCATCAAGGTCGATCGGGAGATCGGGGCCGCCCGCAGGCGTTTCCACATGCCACGCCGGCGTTCCTGGAGCAGGACGACGCCCCACTCGACGGCCGAGAAGAGGACGAACTGCACGACCATGCCCGCGAACGCATGGGCGGCCAGGGCCGCCTGCTCGCCGGCGGCGCCTCGGGGGGCGATCGACGTCTCCTCGGTCTTGAAGGGGAGGGTCAATCCCTGGCGAGACTCCTCGACCGGCTCGAACGCGACCGGCTCGGATTCGAACCAATCGGCCAGCGCGGGGAAGGCGTCGACCAGTTCGAGGCGGGCGGCCTCGGCCTCGGGGTCGGGGGATTGCCACCAATCGTCCTGGCCGGGGAAGAGGGAGAGGAACTCGGCGCGTTCGAGGGCCTCGTCGGTCGCGGGGGCGTCCGATGCGATCAGTTCGTCGTCGAGGAGATCGAGCAGGTCGTCATTGCCGCCGTCGGGCATGGCCTCGGCGGTGACGGCTTCGAGGACGACGCGCGTGAGGAGGCCGCGGGCGAGGTTGATCTCGGACTGGCTCATCGGGTCGTGCAGGAAGACGAGCGCCGGGGGGGCGGCGTCGCCGTAGAGGGCGTCGGCCGAGGCCTCGCCGAAGCCCCTGGGGATGACGACCGAGAGGGCCGCGTCCCCCTTGCGGACGGCCTCGCGGGAGGCGTCGAGGGGGCTCTCGATGGCGTCGAGGGCCGGGTCGTCCTGGGCGCCGAGGACGATCCGGCGGGAGATGGGGGAGTCGTCCTCGTCGGTCACCCGGATGGCGATCTTGCTCTGCGGCGAGGAGCCGGCGCCGCCGAAGATGAGGGCCATGAAGCTGGCCAGGGCGATCGGGGCGACGAACGAGAGGGTCAGGGCGTAGCGGTCGGCCGCGAAGACGCGGAGATCCTTCACGACCAGGGCCAGGAGCGGTCGGGCGTTCATGAGTCGCGCAGCGCCCTCCCGGTCAGGCTGAGGAAGATGGTCGAGAGGTCGGCCCGGTCGCTTTCGAGGTGGGTCACGACCAGGCCGAGGGCGTCGAGGGTTTGCAGGATCGCGGCGGAGATCTTCAGGTCGTTCACATCAAGGATCAGCTCGTGGTCTTCCAGCCGGGCCTGGACGACGCCGGGGAGGTCGGCGAGGCGGTCGAGCCAGTCGCCCGGGCCGGGGTTGCTCAGCTCGATGCGGAGCCGGGCGTGGCGGTCGAGCAGGGCGGAGAGGTCCTTGACCCGGCCGTCGGCGATCACCCGGCCGCGGTCGACGATGACGATGCGGTCGCAGAGCCGCTCGGCCTCCTCCATGTAGTGCGTTGTATAGATGAGGGCCTTCCCCCGGGCCTTGAGCCGTTCCAGCCCCTCGAAGATGGCGTTGCGGCTCTGGGGGTCGACGCCGACGGTCGGCTCGTCGAGGAGGATGACCTGGGGGTCGTGCAGGAGGGCGACGGCCAGGTTGAGCCGCCGCTTCATGCCGCCGCTGTAGGTCCGCACGAGGGAGCCGGCCCGATCGGCCAGGCCGACCAGTTCGAGGCCGTCGGCCATCGCCTGCCGGAGCCGCGTGCCGCCGAGCCCCTGGAGCGCCCCGAAGAAGCGGAGGTTCTCGCGGGCCGAGAGTTCCTCGACCAGGGCCAGTTCCTGGGGGACGAGGCCGAGGGTGCGCTTGATCGGGTCGGTCTCGCCCCGGATCGGCTGGCCGTTGAAGCGGACGCAGCCCTCGTCGGGGCGGAGCAGGCCGGAGATCATGGAGATGGTGGTCGTCTTGCCCGCGCCGTTGGGGCCGAGCAGGGCGACGGCCTCGCCCCGATCGACGTGGAAGGAGACGCCGTCGACGGCCGTGATCGGGCCGAAGCGCTTGATGAGGTCGCAGGCTTCGAGGACCGGCCGGGCGGCTCGGCGCGGCGGCGGGGAGGGCGGGCGGGGGTCGGCGAGGGCCGACGGGGAGGGGGCCGGGGCCGGCCGCCGCGACGGGCCGCTGGGCCGTCGGCGGAGGATGTCGCTCAGGTCGGGGGCGGGGCCGGCGGTCGATCCTGCCATCGTGGAATCCGTTCCTCGGGCAAGGGCGATCGGAGAGAGTCGAGCCTGGGGAGAATACCAGGGGAGGGCGTCAGTTGCGGGCCAGCGCCCGGCGGGCCTGGGCCAGGTCGGACTGGATCGGGAACCGCGAGCGCAGGTCGTTGAGGTAGGCGTCGATGTTCGGGTCGGTCCGGCCCTCGCGGCGCATCAGTTCGCGGGCGAGGGTGCGGGTGGTGTAGGCGGACCGGAGGTCGTCGAGGCACTGGCCCTCGCCCCGCAGGCGGGCGTCGAAGGCCTCGGCACTGGGGAAGCCTTCGCGGTCGAGGATGCGGGGCAGCTCGGCGGTCGACCACTGGCGGGCGATCGCGTCGCGGAGGTCGTCCAGCTCGCCCGGCGCGTCGAGGAGGACGCGGGCCTGCTGCAGGACGAGTGATTCGAGGATGCGCGCCTCCATCTCCGCCTGGACCATGCTGATGACCAGGCGGCGGGTCGGCCGCTTGCGGCCGGGGAGGCGGGCGATCCGGTCCTTGATGGCCTCGGTCAGCTCGGGGAGGGTGATCGCGTGCGGGCCGACGGTGGCGATGACCGTCCCTTGCGGCTCGGCCGGCTCGGGGGGGGCGAGGGGCGTGGGGGCGTCGGCCCGGGCGATGGCTTCCACCTCGCCGGCGACCTGATCGAAGAGGGCCAGCTCGCGCGGCTCGGCGGGGGCGATGGGGGTCGCCTGTGAGGCGAGGATTGTGGCCGGGGGCTGGGGAGCGGGATCGGCCGGCTCGGGATCGGCCGGCTCGGGATCGGCCGGCGGTTCCTCGGCCGGACGGGGTTCGAGCGGTCCGGCCGGGGTCGCGGCCTGGTCGGTGTCGGCCGGCCCGGGAGGCGCGATCGGTGCGGCCGGCTCGGGAGACGGGATCGGCTCGGCCGGTTCGGGAGACGGGATCGGCTCGGCCGGCCCGGGAGACGGGATCGGCTCGGCCGGTTCGGGAGACGGGATCGGCTCGGCAGGTTCGGTCGGCCTGGGGGGAGCGATCGGCCGGGGATTGGCGGCGGGCCTGGGCACTTCGATGAGGGGAGAAGGCCCGGCGGGCGTCGCCGGCTCGATGGGGCGAGGGGGCTCGGGGGGCGGCAGCGGCGCGACCGGCTCGGGGGGCGGCAGCGGGGAGAAGAGCCGGGGGGAGGGCTCGACCGGGTCGGCGGATCCGGCGGGCTGGGGTGTCGGGTCCGGGGCGGCTTGCCCGATGGGATGAGAGGCGGGGGCACGCCCCGCGGAGTTCTCGGCGAGGCGGGCCAGGTGTTCGTCGTCGAACCCGGACAGATCGAGTCCCGCGCACCCGGTTGCAGCCAGAGAGAGCGCGGCGATCAAGGGCCAAACACGCATGAGTTCGCTCCAGACCTTCGAACGACGCATGCCGCCACAGGGAAAAACAAAGGGGGCGACCGTGGCCCGGTTCCTCAAAGCTCGAACCGGTCGGGCCGCGGACGGCCTCGGAATCGAGGCCGGGCGACCCGGGGGCGGGAGGCAGGGCACTTTAGTCTTGTTGGGAAAAAGCCACAACACGAGTTCTCCGGCAGGACGCAGGGGGCGGACGCGGTGGAGTTCGCAGGGGACGGGGCGTGTCGAGGGGCATCGGCCCATCGGGAGGAGATCCCTCGGGGCGAGGGTCGTCTGCACGCTTGACAAGGATTGAACACCGTGAGACGGTGGTCAGTCCCAGCGGATCGATCGCGGACGGCCGAAGGAGGCGGCGATCGGGACGCTCCCGCCGATGCGATTTCGACCTGCCTCGCCCGACTCACGCCCCGCGACGATCTCCCAAGGAGGCCCGCCATGATCCGCCCCTCGATGGCCCTCGCCCCGCCGATGCTGGCGGCGGCCCTTGCAATCGGGATGGCGACGACCCCGGCCTCGGCCGATGCGCCGTCGATCACCGACATCGTCCCCGCGGGATTGCAGCGCGGGGTCGCCGGCCTGGTGACGATCGCGGGGGGGAACCTGCAAGGGAATCCCCGGCTGGTCGCGCCGTTCGAGGCCGAGGTGGTGGCCGCCCCCGAGGGGCAGGCGTCCGACGCGGCCAACTGGCGGCTCCGCCTGACCGTGCCGGCCGACACGCCGGTGGGGGCCTATCCGGTCCGGGTCCGGACGGACGACGGCATCTCGAACCCGTTCCTGATCTCGGTCGGCCAGTTGCCGCAGGTGGCCGAGCAGGAGCCGAACAACACGATCGAGCAGGCGCAGGCCGTCGCCGTGCCGACGGTGGTCGACGGCAAGGCCGATGGGAATGATGTGGATATCATCCGGTTCCCCGGCCGCAAGGGGGACCGGATCGTCATCGACGCCCGGGCCGCCCGGATCGGCTCGGGTCTTGATCCGACCGTCCGGCTGACGACGGCCTCGGGCAGTTATGTGGCCTCCGACGACGACTCGCCCGGCCTCCTGACCGATGCGAGGCTGGTCGTCGAGCTGCCCGAGGACGGGGATTACCTGGTCGAGCTGTCCGACTCGCAGTTCCGGGGGTCGAACCGGGCGTCGTATCGCCTGCTGATCGGCGCCGTGCCGGTGGCGGACGAGCTGTTCCCGCTCGGCGGGAGGCGGGGCGAGACGGTCGGCCTGGAGCTTCGCGGGGGGACCCTGGCCGAGCCGGCGATTGCCGCGGTGTCGCTCGATCTGCCCGAAGGAGACATGAGCGTCCGCCCCCGGATCCCGGCCGCGATGGTCGGGCTGGACGGGCCGTTCGACGTGGAGATCCCGGCCCCCCTGGTCGTCGGCCGCTTGCCCGAATTGCGCGAGCCGAGCGACCCGGACGCCGCCCCCATGCGGGTGGCTCCCCCGGTCGTGGTCAACGGCCGGTTGGAGCTGGAAGGGGACGAGGACCGCTACGTGGTCGTCGTCCGGCCGGGGACGAAGTACCGGGCCCGGGTCGAGGCGGCCCTGCTGGGGTCGGCCATCGACGGCGTCTTGCGGGTGCTCGGGCCGGACGGGAATCAGATCGCCCAGGGGGACGACACGACCATCGAGCTGACCGGCAAGGGGCAGCCGAACGCCCCGTCGATGAACGCCCCCGACCCCTCGGCCGAGTTCGACGCGCCGGAAGGGGTGACCGAGGTGACCCTGGTGGTGCGGGATCTGAGCAGCCGGGGAGGGGTCGGCCACCCGTATCGCCTGATCGTCGAGCCGGTCGAGCCGAAATTCGAGGTCGAGCTGCGGGCGGCGCAGGTGAGCGTCCCCCGGGGGGGGGCGGCGAACGTGCTCGTGAATGTCGTGCGGCGGGGGTTCGACGGCCCGGTGACGCTGGCGATCTCGAACGTGCCCGAAGGGGTGACGGTGCGATCGGGGGTCGTGCCGGCCGGGCAGGCGAACGGGGTGATCACGTTGCTCGCCGGTGCCGAGGTCGAGATCCCGTCGGTCATGCTCCGCGTGGTCGGGACGGCCGAGGGGCCGGGCGGCCCGGTCGAGGTCCCGGCCGACACGATGGTGACGTTCGCCTCGCTCGGCGGGTTCCCGACCAACGTCCGGCCGCAGCAGGGGCTGGCCGTCGCCCACGCCTTGCCGACGCCGATCACGGTGGGGTCGCCGGCCGAGCCGATCGAGGTCGCCCGGGGGTTCGGGGCCGAGGTCCCCTTGACCGTCGCCCGCGACGAGGGGGTGAACGCGGCCCTGGAGGTCGAGGCCCTGCCCGGCCCGACCGGGATCACCGCGCCGAACGCGACGCTGGCCGAGGGGGCGACCTCGGGGGCGATTACCGTCAATGCCGCTCCCGACGCCCCGATCGGCCCGGCGATGATCGCCTTCAACGCCAAGGGGAAGGTGGCCGACGTGGACCGGGTGTTCGCCGTCCCGGCCGTGACGGTCAACGTGGTGCCGCCGGGTGAACTGGGCCTGGCGGTGCCCGCCGTCGAGATCAAGGCGGGGGAGTCGGTCGAGGTGGCGGGCACGTTGACCCGCAAGGCCCCGTTCACCCAGGAGGTGACCATCTCGCTGGCCGACCTGCCCGCCGGAGTCACCGCCGATCCGGTGACGGTGGCCGGCGACGCGACCACATTTACCCTGAAGCTGTCGGCCGCGGCCGACGCGGCGGCCGGGATGGGGAACGCCCGGGCCTCGGCCGCCTTCAAGGTGGGAGACGCGGACGCTCCGCCCTTGACCAGCCCCCTGGCCGTGACCGTGGTGGCGGCGGGAGAGGGGTCGTGAGCATGAACATTTTGAGCCGTTTCCATGCGAATCGTTGGACCAATCGCCCGGAGGACGACGCCTTGTTGATCCGACTGCACCTGATCGGCGCGATGGCCCTCGCCTCGGCGATGGTCGCGCCTCCCTCGGCCCGAGCCCAGGACGAGCCCGTACAACCGGAGGCGCCAGTTCCGGCCGAGGGCGAGGCCGCCGAGACGCCTCGCGTCAGCTTCCTGAAGGACGTGGCCCCGATCCTGGTCGAAAGCTGCGTCGGCTGCCACAACCCGAAGAAGGCCGAGAGCCGGTACGACCTGACGACCTTCGCCTCCCTGGCCAAGGGCGGGGCGATGGGCGAGGGGATCATGCTGGAACCGGGCGACCCGGACCTGAGTTACTTCGTCGAGCTGATCCGCCCCGACGGCGTCCCCCTGATGCCCTGGGACGGGGAGCCGATCGCCGAAGAAAAGCGGATGATCATCGAGCGATGGGTCGCCGAGGGGGCCGAGTACGACGGCGAGGATCCGGAGGCCGACTGGGTCGCCCTGGTCAGCAAGGCCCGGGAAGTCGTCATCCCCGACGCCTACCCGTACCCGATGCCGATCACGGCCCTGACGTTCACCCCGGCGGGTGATGCCGTGATGACCTCCGGCTATCACGAACTGAACACCTATGCCCTTGCCGATGCCTCGCTGGCCAACCGGAGCCGGGGGGTGGCCGAGCGGGTGTACGACGTGGCCTTCAGCCCCGACGGGAAGCACCTGGCCGCCGCCTCGGGGAGCCCCGGGCAGTCGGGCGAGGCGACGCTCTGGGCCGTCGGCGAGGACGGCACGCTGAGCGATCCGAGGCTCCTGGTCGAGTCGGACGACGCGGTCTTCTGCGTCGACTTCAGCCCCGACGGGGCTCGGGTGGCCTTCGGCGGGGCCGACCGGGCGATCCGGGTCTTCGACGTCGCGTCGGGCGAGCGCCTGGCCGAGGTCGAGGATCACGCCGACTGGGTGCTCGACATCGCCTTCAGCCCCGACGGCAAGCGCCTGGCCACCGCCAGCCGGGACAAGACGAGCAAGCTGTTCGACGCCGAGGCGTACGAGTCGCTCGTCACCTTCCCCGGCCACGGCGAGCCGGTCTATACCGTCGCCTTCGCGGCCGACGGCACGATGGTGATGAGCGGCGGAGGCGACAAGCGGGTCCGCCTCTGGAACCCGGACGAGGACGCCAAGCAGGTCCGCGACTTCGGCGGGTTCGGCGGCCCGGTCTTCGACCTGGTCCTGTATGCCGACGGGCAGAAGCTGGCCGCGGCAGGCTCCGATGCGACCGTCCGCGTGTACAACCCGGCCGACGGCGCGGTCTTGCAGACCTTGCAAGGGCACGATGACTGGGTCTATCGCCTGGCGGTTTCGCCCGATGGCTCGTCGCTGGCCTCGGGGAGCTGGGATGGAGACGTGAAGGTCTGGAATACCGAGGATGGGACCCTTCGGACCACGATCGTCGCCGTCCCCGGCCACCAGGGTGAGGCCGTCGCCGCGCAGGCCGACGCCGACTGAGCGCCACGATCCCGCCCGCGCGGCCCTGAGCAGTTTCAAGACGCCCCGCCCCGGAGCCGGCAATGGCCGCGCGATCCGGGGCGGGGCGTGATTCGATTCTGGGGACGGGCGTGTGCCGTGTCGGGATGGACCGCGACCAGGAGGGGGGTCAGCGGTCCTGCTCCACGCTGCCCGATCCCAGGCGCCCGAGCAGGCGCTGCCAGCGCCCCTGGCGCTCCTGCTGCAGCTCGGTCATGCGGGCGATGATCCGGGCCTGGGCCGCTCGGTAGTCTTCGGGGGTCCCTGAGGGCTCGCCTCGCCGGGCAGGGGTGATCGGTTCGTGGCTGCCGGGGGATTGGGGGGGCGTGTGTTGCGGGGCGGCGGCGGCGGTTTCGCGATGCTGGTCCAGCTCTCGGCGCAGGGCGCGGACCTCTCGCGTCAGGCGGCGAATCTTCCGCAACTCGCGATCGACCAGCCCCTGTTGCTCGTGATGGAGCCGCGCGAAGACGGCCATCATCTCCATCATCGACTGATGATATTGATCGAACAGATGCTGCTGCATCGCGGTGAACTGGTCGATCACGGGGGCGATCATCGACTCGGCCAGGCGGCTCAGCTCGGCCTGCTGGGGGTCTTCGAGGGCCACGGGAGGGGAGAAGTTCATCGGCGCGGGGAGGGACGGCCGCTCGATCAGGGCCGGGAGATCGACGGGCCCCGCCGCGGGATTCCCGGCGAGGCCGGGGCGATCGGAGGGATTGGGGGGAGTGTAGGGCAGGCCCAGCCGGTCGGCGGGGGAACGGGGGGAGGAGGGGACCAGCCGGACGGTGAAGAGGTCGCGGCCGAGGCGGAGCGAGGAGGCGTCGTCCAGGATCGCCCAGGGGACGGGGCGGGAGTCGACCTCCACCCCGCCTCGGCCGAGCAGGTCGACGACCCAGAGCTCGCGGCCGAGTCGGATCAGCAGGCAATGATAGCGAGAGATGCTCAGGTCGCTGAGCCTGAGGTCGCACTCGGGGGCCCGGCCGATGAGGGTGAAGACGCGGTCGATGACGACGGGGCGATGCGCGGGGCTTCCCTGCCCGCTCGGCTCGAGCAGGACGCGGAGGTCGGGCGAGGGGGAGGGAAGGGGGGCGTCTGTCGGGCCCGGACGCGGGCTGGCGGTCGCGGGGACGGGCAGGCCGATGCGGAAGGGGCCGATCTCGACGAACTGTCCCGGCTCGATCCATCCCGACCGCCGGGGCCGCCCGTTCCAGGCGAGCGCGGAGCGGCTCCCCAGGTCGAGGCAGTAGGCTCGACGGCCGATGACCTGCACGAAGGCGTGTCGGCGGCTGATCTGGGGATGGTCGAGGACCAGGTCGGCCGGCGAGGTCCGGCCGATGAGCGCGAAGGGGCGGGGCAGGCAATGCTCGATCGGTCCGTGCCGGCTCCGATGCCAGACCAGGAGACGGAAGGGGGGGGCCGACCCGATGGCCTCCCAGAAGCGATCAAGACCTCGTTGCGTCACGGTGTCGCGCCTCGGATCCACAGACGACCGGAGGAAACCCGCGCCATTCTCTCACATCGGCCTGGCTTGCGTCTTGGGCAATAGGCCGAGAACCGGCGGAATTTCCGAATTGTAAGGCCGCGGGCGAGGCTTCGGCGGCGCGATCGCCCGGAAGACGGGGGGAGATGGCGGGGGGATGGGGCAGGGCGGGCAGAGGGGACGACTGCTCGCGGGGAGTCGGAGATCGGGGGCCGGCTCGGAGGGGATCAGCCACTCCGAGCCGGGCGGGCCGGGATCGCGGGCGGGCGGGTCGGATCCGCCCGGGGCAGGCCGGTTTAGGTCAGCTCAGATCAGGCCTTTGACGACCGTGGCGAGGGATTCGCCCGTCTCGGTGAGGCTGTAGAAGTTGTTCTTGCCCTGGCGGCGCGGGGCGATGATGCCGCCGTGGCGGAGCAGGGCGAGGTGGTGGCTCACGGCCGGCTGGCTCTGGCTGAGCTGCTCGCAGAGGGCGCCGACGTGGCGCTCCCCTTCGGACAGGATCAGGATGACCTGGAGCCGGGTCGGGTCGCTGACGTGCTTGAGCAGCACCGATGCGCGGCGGGCCTGCTGCGCCCGCAGATCGGCTTCCTTCTGGCTCTTCTTCGAAGCCGTTGCGGACCGGGTTGCGGGCCGGGTCGCCGTCTTGGTCGCGGCCATGGTGAGGATCCTCCAGGGGAGATGGACTCTGCCGTCGCCGGAAAACGCATGCAGAGCCGAGTGGTGGTGAACGAACGAGGCGATTCTCACAAACGAGGTACGTACATTGACGATTATATCACCCGTTCGTCAAGAAACAACATCAGATCACACTTCGAACAACCTCTCGGTGAGGCTGGGAGTCGCCGAGGGTGGTGCCCTCGACGGGGCCGGCGTGTCGGGTCAGGGTCGAAGGTGTGAGGGCGGCGCGTTCTCGGCGGCCATCGCCACGCGCTGTTGGCAGGAGTATATCGACTCGTGCTTGTTTTGCAAGGCGTTACCCGAAACGATTTGAGAATTGCGGGTTTGCGAGGATTTTTAGCCATACTCGCGGGGGGCGGGCCCCGTGACCGCGGCGTCGATGAAACGTTTCATATGTTATGTAAGATGGAATCATCGATCCCCGGCGCATCCTGTTCGTTTGCGCGTCAGAGGGGGCCCGTCGCGTGCCGAAATGTTCACGAGGGTCGCGACGGCCGGACGCCCGCGATGGCGTGGGGGCAAGCCAGAATAAGCGCATGGCGGGTCATTGGCGCATGCGTGCCGCGGGGCCCGTCGCGGGCGCAAGGATGGCGGGATGGCCGGGCTGGCGGGCAGGGGAGGGGAGGGGCGGGAGGCTCACGGGTGCTCGGCGTCGAGCACCTGACGGACGTGGCCATACAGCTCCTCGGGGGTCCAGGCGTTGCCGAGTTCGAGGCGGGCGAGGGTGCCGTCGGGGGCGATGATCGCGGTGCTCAGGCTGTGCACGATCTGGTCGGTCATGGGGGCGTAGGTCAGGCCCAGCGGGGCGGCGACCGCCCGGAGCGCCTCGTGCTCGGCCACGGCGAAGGTCCAGAGGGGGGGCTCGGCCCCGACCCTTCGGGCGTGCCCGGCCAGGACCTCGGGCGTGTCGTATTCCGGGTCGAAGCTGACGGAGAGCAGCCGCACCCGATCGGCCCGGTCGGGGGACCGGGCGATCCGCCTCGCCAGCTCGCCGAACTTCCGATCGAGCAGCGGGCAGAACTCGGGCTGAGGGCATCGGGTAAAAATAAACGTCAAGACGACCACATTCCCCTCCAGGTCGGAGAGGCTGAGGCGCTCTCCCCGCTGGGTCGTCACGACCAGGTCGGGCACGACCTGGCCGGGCTCGAGCGTGGGGGGCGGCGACGCGGGGGCGAGCGGTTCGCCGCCGGGGGGGCGCGGGGGGGCGGGGCGGGTGACGACCAGGTCGACGAGTTCGAGCCGGGTGATCTCGCCCTGCGCGTCGTAATCGACTTCGAGCAGGCCGCGGACCTCGTCGTCGGCGATCACGTCGTCCAGGAGCGTCCGGTCTTCCAGGCGGAAGTCCATGAGCATCGGCGGCATCAGACCGGGGATATCCTCGTGCGCGATGCCCACGACCCCCTGGTCGGCATCGACGGCCCGAACCACGCCCTCAAACTCGAACGTTTTCGTCCGAGGGGCCGTGGTCTGGGTCCGAGGGGCCGCTTCGGGGGCCGGTTTCCCGCAGCCGACGGCGGCGGGCAGGCAGGCGAGGGCCAGGAGGCGCGACGCGATCGGGGCAAGCAGGGGGCGGGGCATGTCGGGCGAGGCTCGTCGAGGCGTGGATTCCACACAGACACGGATTCAGCGTAATCGATCCGGGGGCCGAGAATCCAGGTTCGAGGGGACTCCGAGCTGTGTTCATCTGTGATGATGCGATGTCGCCCACGCGACGGCGATCGCGGCGCCCCGGCCGCGCGAGGGGTTCGGTGCATGGCTGGTTGTGGGCAATGGCGAGGGGATCCGGCCGGGCGAGCGATCCCCCCTCTGCCGCCCCTCGCGATCCCGCGGGACGCTCGGGGAAAAGGAGGGGGGGTTCCGGGGCGCTTCAGTAGGGGAATTGCCCATCGATCGGGGCTGCCGAGAGTTCGGCGAGGAATCCGGCGAGGCGATCGACGACGATCTCGGTGACGGCCTTGCCCTTCTCGGCGGTGGCGGGATGGGGGTTGCCGGCGCCGGTGTTGGTGGTCAGCAGGTGCCACGGGCGGGTGATGCCGACCCAGCCGCGGTTGACGGCCTCGAACCGGGTGGCGGCCATCGCGCCGTCGTCGGCCTGGTCCAGGTGGACGAGGTCGGGGAAGTGGGCCAGCCCCATGCTGGTCTCGAGTTCCCCGGCATGATCGCCGGCGTCTTCGAAGATCTCGCCGTAGCGATCGGCGGCGACCTGATACCAGTTGCAGAGGAACAGGTGGACCGGCGACTTCCCGAACGATTCGCGCAAATACCACTTCAAATCGTTGCCGCCGTGGCCGTTGAGCAGGACGCACTTGCGCACGCCGTGCGTCGCCAGCGAGTCGACCAGGTCGCCGACGACCCGGGCCAGGGTGGACGGGTTGAGGTTCATGGCCATCGGGAAGTGCATCTGGTTGGTCTCGGTCCCGTAGGGCAGGGCCGGGAGCAGGGCGACCCGCGCGCCTTGATCGGCGGCGCGGCGGCAGGCGAGGCGGCCGATGACCTCGACCTGGAACGTGTCGGTGCCGTAGGGCAGGTGCAGGTTGTGCGGCTCGGTCGCGCCGAGCGGCAGGACGGCGACCTCGAACGGGGGCCCGTCCTTGATGTCCTGGTAATTCAGTTCGGCCAGGTTCCAGCGGGTCATGGGGGCATTGATCTCCGGTTGGGGGAGAGGGCGGGGGGCCGATCGCGGCGGAGGGATCGGCCGTCGGGCCTGGTGGGACCGGCGGTCCATTGTAAGGTGGATCGGGCCGCGATGCAGGATGGCGGGGGTCGGCCGGGCGGGGAGCCCGGGGATCGCCAGGCGCGCCTGTCCCATTTTGCGCGTCGAGTCCCTACAATCGATCGTGCGACGACCGGTGCCCGGCCCTCGAAACGGGTCGCACGAGGCGATGCCAGGGGCGAGTGGGGGGCCGGGACGCCGCCGGAGTCGGCACCGATCGAGGTATCTTCATGACCCGAAAAATCCGCTTACAAAAGCCGGGCAGCGATCGACTCCGGGCGAGCCTCGAACGGGAACTGAACGAGCAGCAGCGGGCCGCGGCGATGGCCCCGGACGGCTACAACCTGATCCTGGCCGGGCCGGGGTCGGGCAAGACGCGGGTGATCACCTACCGGGTGGCGTACCTGATCGCCCGGGGGGTGCCCGCGGAGTCGATCCTGCTGGTGACGTTCACCCGGAGGGCGGCCCGGGAGATGGTGGCCCGGCTCGAAGGGCTGATCGGGCCGAAGGCGGTGAAGGTCTGGGCGGGGACGTTTCATCACATCGGCAACCGCATTTTAAGGAAAGCGGCGCGGGTGGTCGGTTACGACCCGAACTTCACGATCCTCGACGGCGAGGACCAGCGCGACCTGATCAAGCTGGCGATGGAGGATGCCGGCCTGGTCGGCTCGGGTCGCTTCGCGCCCAAACCGGCCGCCGTGCAGCACCTGATCAGCTTCGCCTTCAACACCCGCCGCCCGCTGGCCGAGCTGGTGGCCGAGCGCTTCCCCGACTGGTTCCAGCTCACCGAGCAGGTCGAGGCCGCCGCGCAGGCGTATGCGCGTCGGAAGCGGTCGACGAATTGCATGGATTACGACGACCTGCTCGGCCTCTGGTGGAGTTTGCTGAACGATCACGAGGAGCAGCGCGCCGCCCTGGGCCGGTCGTTCCGCCACGTACTCGTGGATGAGATGCAGGACACGAACCTCGTGCAGGTGGAGCTGGTCGAGGCGATCGCCCGGGCCGGGGCCGGCAACCTGACCGCCGTGGGGGACGACGCGCAGTCGATCTACAAGTTCCGCGGCGCCCATTACGACAACATCCTCAAGTTCCCCGAGCGGAACCCCGAGGCCCGCGTCTTCCGCCTGGAGACGAACTACCGATCGACGCCCGAGATCGTCGCCTTCACCAATGCCTCGATCGCGCAGAACCGCTCGGGCTTCCCGAAGACGCTCGTGTCGCACCGGCCGGGGGGGCCGAAACCGCTGGTCGTGGGCACGGCCGATGCCTACGAGGAAGCCGAGCTGATCTGTCAGCAGGTGCTCGAATGGCGAGACCAGGGGATCGAGCTGTCTCGGATCGCGATCCTGTACCGGAACCATCACGACTCGATCCTGGTGCAGGGGGAGCTGTCGCAGCGGGGCATCCCGTACACGGTGCGGAGCGGGGTCCGGTTCTTCGAGCAGGCGCACATCAAGGACGTGCTGGCGTACCTCCGGGTGCAGTCGAACCCGAAGGATGAGCCGGCCTGGGCGCGGTTGCTGCCGCTCTTGCCGGGGATCGGCCCGGCGAAGTCGGCGGCGATCCGGGCTCGCCTGATGGCGTCCGAGAATCCGCTGGCGACCCTGGAGACCCCCGAGACGATGGCCCTGGTGCCGGCCAAGACGCGGGGCGAATTCGCCGCCTTCGTGGCCGACCTGCGGGCGATCCGCAAGGCCGAGCCCGAGGCGAACCCCTCGGCGGCGATCCTCGCGGTGCTCCAGGGGGGCTATCCGGCGGTGGCGAAGGGGCGTTACGAGAATCACGATCAGCGCCTGGCCGACGTCGAGCAGCTCTCGGTGCTGGCGGCCCGGTACGACCACCTGGACAAGTTCATCGCGGATATGCTGCTGGCCGGGGACGTCTACGGGATGGATTCGCTCGGCGAGGACCACGACGACCCGGGAGAGCAACTGGTCCTGAGCACGATCCACCAGGCGAAGGGGCTGGAGTGGTCTCGGGTGATCGTCCCCCGGCTGGTCGAGCACGGCTTCCCCGGCGACCGGAGCCTGGCCGAGCCGGGGGGCGAGGACGAGGAGCGCCGGGTTTTCTACGTCGCCGTCACCCGGGCCATGGACGAACTCTGGCTCGTCTACCCGTTGATGGTGTCGAGGCCGGGGCAGGGGAGCATCCTCACCACCCCGAGCCGGTTCATCACCGAGGTCGACCCCGATCTCTACGAGGTGGCCGACATCGAGAGCGAGAATGACCTGGCCTGGACCGAGGGGCCCCGGCTGTAGGGCGGGGGCGTCCGGGACGGATCAGGATGGGAACATGCCATGAAGCTGGGGCTGATTGCGGACATCCACGAGGACGTGGATCGATTGCGGCAGGCCCTCGATCGGCTCCGGGAGGCCGGGGCCGATCGGCTGGTGATGCTGGGCGATGTCTTCGAGATGGGGCATCGGCTCCCGGAAACCGTGGCCTTGCTCCGGGGGGCGAGGGTGCCCGGGGTCTGGGGCAATCACGATTACGGGCTTTGCGTCGACCCCGACGAGGAGATGAGAGCCCGCTATGGTCCCGAGGTCATCGCGTACATGGCGACCCTGACTCCCCGGTGGGTCGAGGGCGAGGTGCTCGTGCAGCACGTCGAACCGCGTGGGAATCCGGAGGAGTTACTCGACCTCTGGCTGCCTGGCGTGTGGCCGCCGACCTCGGAACAGCTGGCGGCCGACTTCGCGGCCTTTCCCCAGCGCCGGGCATTCGCGGGGCATCGGCATTGCTGGAGGGCGATGACCCCCGAAGGGCCGTTGCCGTGGGAGGGGCTCGGGCCGCTCGCCCTGCCGGCCGATCGACGATGCGTGGTGGTCGTTCACGCGGTCGCCGATGGCTGGTGCGGGCTCTACGATGCAGGTGAGGACGTACTCACCCCCATCCGGCTCGATTGACTCCGGGCGATCGGGCCTATTCAGGAGGTTCGAGGCCGGGGAGGTACCCGTCGCTTTGGCTTCGCCGATTGCTCAGCTCCTCTGCCTGAGACTTCCCGTGTTGTTTCTGGGCAGCGAGGCGGGGGGGCTTGAGGGGAGATTGGGTGTGATGGAAAGATGCGGGCGGGGATCGTAAGATAGCCTCGATGCCATTCCCCCACCCGGCACATGCTTCCATTCCCTCGATGACGGATGAGGACCAATCCGATGACCCCGCCGCCGATCGGCCCCGAATCCGTCGGTCCCGGATCGTCGTCAGACGCCGATCGGGCGCTCGACACGCTGGCCGGCATGGCCGATGGCGAGAGTCCGGCGGAGCTGCTCGACCACCCGGCGCTCGACGCGGTCTCGGACGAGGAACTGGTCGGCGCGGTCCGCCGGGCGGTGGCGGATCTGGCCGGCCGACGGGGGGCGGTGGCCCTGCGACTTGTCGAGGCGATGGGCGACCCCGACCTGTATGATGCCCTGGCCGATGCCCTGCTCGATCAGCCGGATCTGGCGGTCGATCACCTGTTCCGGGCGATCGAGGTGCTGGAGGGGACCGGCCGGATCGAGGCCCGACCCGACCTGTTCGCCCTGCGGGAAGAACTGATCGAAGCCTTCGACGACGACGATGCGAGCCTGGAGGGCCTGATCGATCAGATCGAGGAGGAGCCGGAGGACGTCTGGTTCGCCTTGCAGGGCTTGGCCGAGATCGAGCCGGAGGTCCGGGCCGAGATCGTGGCCGAGCTGGGCAGCGGCGGCGCGATCGGGCCGGGGACGGCCGAGGTGCTCCGCCTGCTTTCCTACGCTCACGAACCGAGCCTCCGGCGATCGGCGATCGAGGCGCTGGAGTCGGCCGCGCAGCTCAGCGGGGAGTCGGACGAGGAGGGGGTTCCTCATGCGTGGGTCTGGCGGGATCTGGCCGCCCATCATCCCGACCCGGGGGTTGCCGCGCGGGCCGAGGGATGGCTCGGGGGCCAGAGCGGGCCGACGCGAGGCGTCCCCGCCGTTCGGTCGCGGCCGACGATCGCGGCCAGCCTGGTGACGGGGCTGAACGGGCGGGGCCAGGGGCAGATTGCCCTGGTGGCCGAGGAGCCGGACCGGGGGCGTCGGGTGGCCGTGGCCTTCGCCTGCGACGTGATCGGAGGGGTTCGCGAGGCCGTCGGCCGGATCGCGGCCCTCGGCGATCAGGAACCGGCCGAGTCGTTGCTGGCCGAGCTGCGCGCCCGGCCCGATTGCGACGTGGTGGAGGGGCATCACGAGCTGGCCGTCGGCCTGCTCGCCGGGGCCTTGCTGCTCTGCGGCCCCGAGACGACCCCGGCGCTGCGCTACTGGCTGGAGCGGACGATCGGCCCCAACCTGCGCCCGAGGCCCTTCGCCGGCCTGCCGGTCGCCGAGGATGATGCGGTCCTTCAGGCCCCGCCGTTCGAGGAGATGCCCGGCCGCGTGGCCGAGGTGTTCGAGGCGTGCCCGGGCTGGATCGACGCCTCTCCGCTGACCTTCGAACTGGCCGAGGAGCTTTTGCTCCGCTGGGGAGGGGCGCCGCCCGACCCCGATCGAGACGCCGGGGCCTACCGCTACCTCTTCGAGCACGGCTTACGCGATCAGCTCGAACTGTATCGGCGCATGCTGGTCTGGATGGGTTGGTTCTGGCGGGCCGCCGGGGCGGCCGAGCTGGCCCGGTCGGCCCTGGCCCTGGCCGAGCAGCTCTCCGACCCGCAACACGTGGTGCCCGCCCACCCGTTCACCGCGGCCTTGACCTCGCGGAGCCTCGCCGCCGCCCAGGAAGGGCTTCGGCGCGGGGTCGACCCACGCCCGGCGGTGGCCCGGGCCCGGCTGGATCGGTCGTGAGCCGGGGAACGGGGCCGCTGCCCTCGGTTTAATCGCGTGGTCGTCGAATGCGTCGAAGGCGCTCGTAGCGATGCGCGAAGGCGTGCCGATCGTCGCTCGGCCACGATTCGCGGTGTTCGACGATCCAGTCGTCGGGGCGGACGGCCTCGATCGGGAACCGGGCGTCGCCGTCGAACGAGCCTTCGACGACGGTCAGATGCAGCACGTCGCACTCGGGCAGGAACCGGCGATAGAGCGCCTCGCCGCCGACGATCATGGCCTCGTCGGCCCCGGAGGCCCGGGCGATCGCCAGCGCCTCGCCCGGCGATCGGGCCACGACGCAGCCGTTGGCCAGGGGCCTGAGCGTCTCCGAGATGACGAGATTCAGGCGGCCCGGCAAGGGGCGGCCGATCGATTCATACGTGCGCCGACCCATCAGGATCGGATGGCCCCAGGTGATCGCCCGGAACCGCTTCAGGTCCGTCGGCAGGTGCCAGGGGATGGCCCCGTCGCGGCCGATGACCCCCTCGGGGCTGGAGGCGACGACCAGGGCGCACCTCATACGGCCACCTCTCCCCGGAGCGTCGGGTGGTGGCGGTAGTCGACCAGTTCGACCTGGTCGCGCCGGAGGTCATCGAGGCTCGTCACCGAGGGGTCGATCCGGACCCGAGGGGGCGGGAAGGGTGCCCGAGAGAGCTGCTCGTCGACCTGTTCCAGATGGTTCGTGTAAATGTGAGCATCGCCGATCGTGTGGACGAACTCGCCCGGCTCGACCCTCGTGACGTGCGCGACCAGCAGTGTCAGGAGCGCATAACTGGCGATGTTGAACGGGACGCCGAGGAACAGGTCGGCCGACCGCTGGTAGAGCTGGCACGAGAGCGTGCCCTCGGTCAGCCAGAACTGGAAGAGGGTGTGGCACGGGGGCAGGGCCATGTCGTCGATGTCGCTCGGGTTCCAGGCGGAGACGATCAGGCGGCGGCCGACCGAGTCGGTCGGGTCGAGTTTGAGGCGCTCGATCCCTCGGACGAGGCCGGCGATCTGGTCGATCGTCCGGCCGTCCGGGCCTTGCCACGAGCGCCACTGGCGGCCGTAGACCGGGCCGAGTTCCCCGTCGGCGTCGGCCCATTCGTCCCAGATGGTGACGCCGTGTTCCTTCAAGTAGGCGATGTTCGACGACCCCTTGAGGAACCAGATCAGCTCGTGCACGACCGGGCCGAAGGCGAGCCGCTTGGTCGTGACGGCGGGGAAGCCTGCGCGGAGGTCGTACCGGGCCTGGCAGCCGAAGACGCTCAGGGCGTCGATCTTCTTCCCGGTCGAGGGCAAGACCGCCCGGGTCGGTTTCCGGACGCCGTGCCGCCGGACGTCTCGGAGCAGTTCCAGGTACGCCGCTTCCATCGCCGACTCCGAGGGGCTCCGGGACCTTGGCCAACCGCGTCGATCGGGCACGGACCCACGGTCTTCGATCGGTCCGATCGGTGGGATGGGCGAGGCCGGGATGAGAGGGATCGGCCTTTTCGGGCGATGAAATCGGTGCGACCGGCGCGATCGGTTCTAGCCTTGCAGATTCCGACGACTTTGCCAATCTCGGTTGCGATGGCCGGCAGCCCTCTCTTGACGGATCAGCACAAGGAAATCAGCCTAGTGTTCGACCGTGGAGTATCTTGCGAGGTGGGGGGCTGAGGTCCATCCTGACCCGAGCGGGAGGGACGCGAGACGGTCGCTCCGGCGACTGGGCTCGACACGACTCCAGCCACTCCGAACAATTTTCTCTCCGGCGGATCACGTTTCGGGAAGATGGCCCCATTGATGACCCCCGGCCCCTTTCCATCAATCCTCAGACGCGGGACGATCCATCGTGGCGCACTCCGACCTTCACCAGCTCGACGCGATCCGGGACGTCGATCATCTTGATGAATTGCTCTCGGAGCCGACCCCGGCGGTGGTCGAGGCCATGAGGCGGTTGGAGGGGGACCTGATCGTGCTGGGGGCCTCGGGCAAGATGGGGCCGACCCTGACCTGGATGGCGCGCCGGGCCTCGGACGAGGCGGGGGTCAGGCGTCGGGTGATCGGCGTGGCCCGGTTCTCCGACCCGTCGCGCGAGGCGTGGCTGAAGGACCGGGGGATCGAGACGATTCGCTGCGACCTGCTCGACCCCGACCAGCTCGAACGCCTGCCCGACGTGCCGAACGTGGTGCACATGCCCGCCTTCAAGTTCGGGGCGAGCGGCGACCAGGCGACCGCCTGGGCGGTGAACTGCTTCGTGCCCGGCCTGGTCTGCCGGAACTACCGGGATAGCCGGATCGTGGCCTTCTCGACCGGCAACGTCTACCCGCTCGTGCCGGTCGAGAGCGGCGGGTCGCTCGAGTCGGACCCCCTCCGCCCGGTGGGCGACTACGGCATGAGCTGCGTCGGCCGCGAGCGGGTCATGGAGTATTTCAGCCGGGCGCATGACATCCCCATGGCCCTGATCCGCCTGAACTACGCCGTCGAGCCGCGCTACGGGGTCCTGGTGGACATCGGCCGCAAGGTCCTCGCCGGAGAACCGATCGATGTGTCGATGGGCCACTTCAACACCATCTGGCAGGGCGACGCCAACGCCCTGACCCTCGCCGCGTTCGACCGGGTCGCCAGCCCGCCGTTCGTCTTGAACGTGACCGGGCAGGAGACGCTCCGCGTGCGCGACGTGGCCGAGCAGTTCGCCGGGCACTTCGGTACCTCGGCGACCATCACGGGGACCGAGGCCGCCGATGCCCTGTTGAGCAACGCGGACCTGTCCGCGTCGCTCTTCGGCCCGCCTCGGATCGCCACCGACCGCCTGATCGCCCTGATTGCCGATTGGCTGAAGCGAGGCAATCTGTTATACGACAAGCCGACCCGATTCGAGGTCCGCGACGGGAAGTTCTGAGCGTCGGGCAATCGGCGTCCGGCGGGAGTTCATCCGCTCACGAGGTCCTTCGTGTCCCTGGCGAGGCGAGCCGAGGGTCGGCCCGGCCCGGCTCGGCTCATCGCTGATCGTTCGGAGTGTCGTCATGCCCGCCGCGCTTCCTCCCGAGGTTCACGATCGCCTGCGATTCGGGGCGGTGATTCCGGCCATGCCCCTGGCCTTGACGGCGGATCGACGCCTCGACGAGCGCCGGCAGCGGGCCCTCTGCCGCTACTACGCCGCGGCCGGGGCCGGCGGCCTGGCGGTCGGGGTCCATACGACCCAGTTCGCCATCCGCGATCCCGGGTGCGGGTTGTTCCAGCCGGTGCTCGCCCTGGCGGCCGAGGAATTCGACCGCGCCGACGCCCGCGGCGGCCGCCCCTTGATCCGGGTCGGCGGCATCTGCGGCCGGACGGATCAGGCCGTCGCCGAGGCGACGACCCTCCGCGACCTGGGCTACCACGCCGGCCTGCTCAGCCTTTCCGCCGTGGCCGGAGAAAACGACGAGGCGAGACTGGGCCACTGCCGGGCCGTGGCCGAGGTGCTGCCGCTCGTCGGGTTCTACCTGCAGCGGGCGGTGGGGGGGCCGGACCTCTCGTATGAGTTCTGGCGATCGTTCGCCGAGATCGACAACGTGGCGGCGATCAAGGTCGCCCCGTTCGACCGCTACCGGACCCTCGACGTGGTGCGTGCGGTGGCCGAGTCGGGCCGCGACGACATCGCCCTGTATACGGGCAATGACGACGCGATCGTGCATGACCTGATCTCGCCCTACCGGTTCCCGGTCGGCTCCGGATGGGTCGAGCGCCGGTTCGTCGGGGGCTTGCTCGGCCACTGGGCCGTCTGGACGAGGAAGGCCGTCGAGCTGCTCGACGCCTGTCACGCCGCGACCTCGGGCGATCGGCCGTCGGCCGAGGTCGCTGCCTCGCTCCTCGGCCGGGCCGCCCAGGTGACCGACGCGAACGCCGCCTTCTTCGACGCGGCCAATGGCTTCGCCGGCTGCATTGCCGGGCTGCATGAGATCCTCCGCCGCCAGGGGTTGCTGGAGGGGATCTGGTGCCTCGACCCCGACGAGGGGCTCAGCCCCGGCCAGCTCGACGAGATCGACCGCGTTCATCGGAGCTACCCCGAGTTGAACGACGACGCCTTCGTCGCCGAACACCGCGACGCGTGGCTCGGCGGATGATGGGAGATGTCAATGCCCGAGCGAGTCGATCCGACTCAATCGACCCGGGGACCGGAGGGCCGATTCCGCATGAGTACCCGCCGCGCCATCTTCCTCGACAAGGACGGGACCGTCATCGAGAACGTCCCGTACAATGTCGATCCCTCGTTGATCCGGCTCTGCGACGGCGCGGTCGAGGGGCTTCGGGCGCTGGCCGGGGCCGGCTATCGGCTCGTGGTGGTGTCGAACCAGTCTGGCGTGGCGCGAGGCTATTTCCCCGAGTCGGCGATCGGACCCGTCGAGGAGCGGTTGCGGGATCTCCTGGCCGAGCAGGGTCTGGGCCTCGACGGCTTCTTCTACTGCCCCCACCACCCCGACGGCAGCGAGGCGGGCTACGCGACGGCGTGCGAGTGCCGGAAGCCCGCCCCGGGGATGCTGCGAGAGGCCGCGAGGCTCCTGGAGATCGACCTCGGGCGGTCGTGGATGGTCGGCGATCGTCTCGACGATGTCGAGGCCGGGCGACGCGCGGGGTGCCGGACGGTCCTGATCGGCCGAGATGGGTCGGGAGGACCGACGCCCGGGCCTGACGGAGTCGCCGCCGACCTGGCGGAGGCGGCCCGGCGGATCCTGGCCCTCGATGCCGAGGCCGCCGCTAGGCATCGGGCGTGAACAGGTCTTCCGGGGTGCGAACGCGCCCGCCCCTGGCCGCCTCGATGAACGCGGGGAGCGACCGGATGACGGTGGTTGCGCTGTCGCCGGCGACCCGCTCGGGGTGGTCGATCTCTCGGGTGCTGGTGCGAATAATCAGGGCGTTCTCATGCTTCGGGAGGCGGTCGAGGTTCGTGATGTAGGCGTCGAGCGTCCCCGCCCGGAGCAGGAAGAACTCGACATCGGAGACGTACACGACCGAGACCTTCAGCCCCTGGAGCCCCAGCCAGGCCGCCAGGCGAGGCAGGGCACCGGAGCCGGCCAGGTCGGCCACCAGGGGGATGACCCGGTCGTTCCGCTGGGCGTCCCGGACGCGTTGATACGAAGCGTCCTGAGCGAGCATGTGGGCCGGGGAGCCGTCGCGATCGGGTTGCTGGATGAACTCGCCGAAGGTGGGATAGATGGGCATTGCGAGGAACTTGGCGAGCATTCCCGGCCCGGCGAGCCGCGCCTGAATCCGAGCGAGGTCGTCCCATTCGGCCTCGTCCAGGACGCCGTACGCCCGGATCAGGCCGAAGACCTCGACACGCGTTCGCTCCAACAGGTCTTCGTCGAAGGGGGCGTTCGCATAGGCTTCGACCAGTTCGGCCGCCCCCGGACGCTCCGGCAGATGCCCCGGGCGCCGGGCCGTCAGCCGAGTCAGGTAGTCGACCCGGGTTTCCGAAAGCATGAACAAGGCCTTGTGGAGGAGATGCAGGCGGAGGTTCCGCCGGCGATAGTCGAGGACGAACGATCGCACCGGGGCGCATCGAGCGATGTACGAGAAATTCTGATCGGGGCCGACGCCCAGGTACACGCCGTCGGGCGTCGCCACCCGCCCCAGCTCTCCGATGACTCGCGGGAAGGAATCCTCGTTGGTGATCAGGTTGTCCGCGTGCGGGCCGGATTGAGGCTCGGAAAGCGCCTGGATCAACGAGCGAAACGACTCGTCGGATGGGACTGCCGCGGAAGGTGACCCGGCTCTGAATCGCATCATTGAAGAACGTCCTGCTCACGCAACCCTTCGGGCAACTCGGGCGGACGCCCCGCATGGGGGCCCGTCCGCGACCGTGCCGGCGACAACATGTCCGGCCGAACGACAACGCCCTGCTCGGCAAGGTGCAGGGCAATCCGGTGCAGTGCCTGCCTCGCCCCCGTCTCGGCGAGCGGGGAGAGGGAGCAGCCGACGTTCACGTCTCGCACCGGGATCCGGAGCAGGATTGCCGGGGGACAACGACCATAGAGGGCCTGGGCCAGGGCGAGTAGGACGGGGGGATCGCTGACGTGTGCGATCGCATGCAAGGACCATCGAGGCGCGAGCGGCGACACGATGACCGAGCCGCCCGGAGGCCCGACGTCGGCATCCGCGAAGATGACGAACCGAGCATGGGACAGGGATTCGGCCAGTTCCGGGAGCAACTGGTGGACCGCAAGGGCAACCACCCCGGAGAGGTTCCACCCGGCGACCGCCTCGGCGACCCGGGGACCGACACCGTCGTCGCCTCGGAGGAGATTCCCGAAACCGATGACGAGCACCGGCCGATCATCGTCGAAGGCGGGGGAGGGGCCATCCATCACGTTCGCCTGACTTCATCGAGCATCGAGCCATCCGAGGCGATTAACTGCACCCGCATCGGCATGTGGCCAAGGGCATGGGTCGAGCAGCTGAGGCAGGGGTCGAAGGCCCGGATGCCGGCCTCCAGTCGGTTCAGGACACCCTCGGGGATGTGAGGGCCGCGAATCCAGTGCCGCGCGATTTGCAGCACGGTCGCGTTCATGGCCAGGTTGTTCTGGCCGGTGGCGATGATCAGGTTGACCGATCGGATCAGGCCGGTTTCGTCAACGGTGTAATGGTGAAAGAGCGTCCCCCTCGGCGCCTCACTGACTCCGACACCTTCCCGGGCGTTCACGTCGGCCCGCGCCCGGAGGTGATCCGAGCCCAGCTCCGGATCCTCCAGGATGGCGTCAATTTGCTCAACGCAGCCGAGGATCTCCACGAGCCTCGCATAATGATACCAGAAGGAAGCGGAAACGATCCGCCCTCCCCTCTGGCGATACTCGGCCAGCTCTGCATCGGCAAGGGGAGTGCCCATGCGCTTGCAAAGGTTCAAGCGTGCCAGGGGGCCGACGCGATACATGCCGCCGGTTCGGCCCAGGGGCCGGAAATAGGGCGACTTGAGGTAGGAATCGGGCTGGACGGACTCGGCGAGGATGTCCCGATACGCTCCGGGGTTCGCGGTTTCCGCGAGGACCGTGCCCGCGGCGTCGATGACCCGGAGCCGGCCGTCGGTGTGCTCCCACGACCCATCCGCGCCGATCAGGCCGAGGTAAA
This sequence comes from Tautonia sp. JC769, assembly GCF_040717455.1. Classification (NCBI taxonomy): domain Bacteria; kingdom Pseudomonadati; phylum Planctomycetota; class Planctomycetia; order Isosphaerales; family Isosphaeraceae; genus Tautonia; species Tautonia sp. JC769. The sequence continues at coordinate 103,822 of NZ_JBFEFH010000010.1, read as the reverse complement.
GCGTCGGGAAATTGCCGAAGCTGGAGACCTCGTCGGGATAACGGTCGAGGAATCCTTTCATGAGATCGAGCGCGGATCGGGCGGTCTCGATCGCCTCGGGGAGGCGCTGTCTGAGACGGTCGCGCGCTTGATCCGCCAGCGAGGCCCTCACCCCCCCCGGAACGCACCAGTCCGGGTGGATCTTCTTCCCGCCGAGCAGCTCGATGACCTCCTGGCCGAACTGCCGCAGGCGGATCCCGCGTCGGGCCGTCTCGGGATCGGCCCGGATCAATCCGAACAGATTCCGCGAGGCGGGGTCGCTGTCGAACCCCAGCAGCAGGTCAGGCGCACTGAGGTGGAAGAAACTGAGCGCGTGCGACTGGACGATCTGCCCGAGATTCATCAGCCGACGCAGCTTCTCGGCCGCCGGGGGGATGCGAACGCTGAGGATGGCGTCGCCGGCCTTGGCCGAGGCGAGCAGATGGCTCACCGGGCAGATGCCGCAGATCCGGGCCGTCAGGCCGGGCATCTCCCAGAACGGGCGGCCCTCACAGAAGCGCTCGAAGCCGCGAAACTCGGTGACGTGGAAGCGGGCATCGGCGACCGAATGGTCGTCGTTCAATTGAATCGTGATCTTGGCATGCCCTTCGATCCGGGTCACCGGATCGATCACAATGCGCTGGCCCATGATCCCAGGCTCCTTCGTTCAGGAATGCGACGGCGCGGAGCCCGGGGCGGGCACCGCGTGTCCCGCCCGACAGGGACGGCCCGGGCGGCCGAATGAGAGGTGATGCTCCATCAGGTCGATCCGCCCGCCGGCGAGCACCGTCTCCAGGGCCGCCCTGATCATCGGCCCCGACGGCGGACAGCCCGGCAGGAACAGGTCGACGTCGACCACCGCATGCACCGGCACCACGCGGTCGAGGAGCCCGGGGAGGATGTCGTCGGGGGCCGGGATCGCCCCGGGGGGATCCGATCGCTCGACATACGAGCGTTCGAGGACCGGCAAGGCCCCACCGAGCACGTTGCGGATCGCCGAGACGTTCCCGGTCACGGCGCAATCGCCGAACGAGATCAGGGTCCGGGAATCGCGCCGCACGCGACGGATCATTTCCAGGTGATCGACGTTGCACACGGCCCCTTCGACCAGGACGACGTCGACCCCCGCGGGGTACGCCTTGGCGTCGACCAGGGGTGAGAAGACGATCTCGGCGATGTCCGCGAGCTCGATCAAGAACTCGTCCATGTCCAGGAACGACATGTGACAGCCCGAGCAGCCGCCGAGCCATACGGTCGCCAGTCTCAGACGAGCCATCGCTTCTCCTCCCGGGCAACGATCAAGGCATGCAGCGTCTCGCGATCGTGGGCGCTCTCCGAGACCGATGAGCCGCGATGGAAGAGCGCCCCCGTGGGGCAGGCCATCACGCATTTCCCGCACGACGTGCAGGTCGAGGCGTCTCCCCAGGGCTGATTCAGGTCGGTGATGACCCGGGCATTCGTCCCTCGCCCGGCCACGTCCCAGGTGTGGGCCCCCTCAATCTCGTCGCAGACCCGGACGCATCGGGTGCAGAGCACGCAGCGGTTGTGATCGATCCCGTAGCGATCGTGCGACAAATCGACCGCGCACTCGGGTTCCTGGGGAGGATACCTCACGTGATCGACCCCGAGCTGCATCGCCAGGTCCTGAAGCTCGCAATCCCCGTTGGCGACGCAGACCGAGCAGACATGGTTCCGCTCGGCGAAGAGGAGCTCGACGATCTGCTTCCGGTAGCGCCGGAGCCGATCCGATTGGGTCCGGACGTCCATCTCCTCGGCGACCCGGGTCAGGCACGCGGGCATCAGGCGGCCATTCACCTCCACCAGGCAGAGCCGGCACGCACCGACCTCCCCCAGGCCGTCGAGATGACAGAGGGTCGGCACCCGGACCCCCGATTCCCGAGCGACCTCCAGCAGGGTCTGACCCTCCCGGGCGCTGATGAACTGGCCGTCGAGGACGAAGGTCTTGACCGCCATCGGCTCACCTCGATTCGGCAGGCACGGCGGACGAGGGCGATTCGCCGGGGTCCGTCACGCGCGACTCGTATTCATGTCGGAAGAAGCGCAAGGTGCTGAGGACGGGATTCGGGGCCGACTGCCCGAGCCCGCACAGGCTCGTATGCCGGACGAGATCGCAGAGTTCTTCCAGGGTCCCCAGGTCGTCCCTCGACGCCTCGCCCCGCTCGATCCGGTCGAGGAGCCGATAGAGCTGGGCCGTCCCCGCGCGGCACGGGACGCACTTGCCGCACGACTCGTCCATGCAGAATTTCATGAAATAGCGAGCAACGCCGACCATGTCGACGTGCTGGCCCATGACGACCATGCCTCCGGAACCCATGATCGAGCCCAGGGCCTTCAGCGACTCGTAATCGACCGGGGTGTCGAGCAGTTCGGCGGGGATACAGCCCCCGGACGGGCCCCCCGTCTGGACCGCCTTGACGGTCGTACCCCCCGGGGGGCCTCCGCCGATCTCGTCGACGATCTCGCGCAGGGAGACCCCCATGGGGACCTCGACAATCCCGGAGCGACGAACGTTCCCGGCCAGGGCGAACACCTTCGTCCCCTTGCTCCGCTCGGTCCCGATCCGGGCGAACCAATCGGCCCCCTCGCGGAGGATCACCGGGATATTGGCAAAGGTCTCGACATTGTTGATCAGGGTCGGATGCCCCCAAAGCCCCGATTCGGCCGGATACGGGGGGCGGGGGCGCGGCGTGCCGCGTAGCCCCTCGATCGAGTGGATCAGGGCGGTCTCCTCCCCGCACACGAAGGCCCCGGCCCCGATCCGAAGGTCGACCCGGAAGTTCAACGTGGAGTCGAAGATCGCGCTGCCGAGCAAACCGACCCGATTGGCCTGCCTGATGGCCGTGTCGAGCCGGGCGATGGCGAGCGGATACTCGCCCCGCACGTAGAGGAACCCCTGGTCGGCCCCGACCGCGTATGCCGCGATGGCCATCCCCTCCAGGACTCGATGCGGGTCGCTCTCCAGGATGCTCCGATCCATGAACGCGCCCGGGTCGCCTTCATCGGCGTTGCAGACCACGTATTTCCGGCCGGGGGGCATCTTGGCCACCGTGGCCCACTTCAACCCCGTCGGGTACCCGGCCCCTCCCCGGCCCCGGAGGCCGCTGCGGGTCACCTGCTCGACCACCTCCCCGGGATTCAGGTCGTGCAAGGCCCGATGCAGCGATCGATAGCCGCCCATCGCGATGGCCGATTCGATCCGCTCGGGCTCGATGAGGCCGCAATGCTCGAGGACGACGGACTGCTGGTGAGCGAAGAACGGGCCGTCCGGGTCGATCACCTGCAACCCATTGCTCGATCCCGGCCCCTGCTCGATGGCCCCGACGATTTCCGGAGCCTGGGCGGCGTCGACCTTGCCGAAGAGCCTCGACCCTCGGGTCGATTCACCTGCAGATGCGTCGATCGAGACCAGGGGGCCCTCGCAACACAGGCGCATGCACCCGACCCCGCGCACCCGGACGCGATCGGCCAGGCCGCGGCCCGCCAGGGTCGTCTCCAGGGCGGCGATCAAAGACTTCGACCCGCAAGACAGGCAGCCCGCGGCCGTGCAGACCCGGACCTCGAATGCGGCGCGGTCCCGTTGCTCGGCCACGGCCAGGGCATCCAGTTCCTTAAGATCCATGATCAATCCATCCCTTCACGCGATCCGTGAGTTCCTCGGGGCTGATCTGGCCGACAACCTGGCCATCGAAGACCACGATCGGCGCCAATCCGCAGGCCCCCAGGCATCGGGCCGTATCCAGGGAAATGCGCGCCCCCGGTGGCGTCGACCCCGACTGCGATGCCGTGAGTCGTCCGGCCGCATCGAGCAGCGCATCCGACCCCTTGACGTAGCACGCCGTCCCCGTGCAGACCGTGCAGGTATGCCCCCCTTTGGGGATGAACGTGAAGAGATGATAGAACGTGGCGACTCCGTAGACATGGCTGGGGGGGAGTCGGAACCCCCTCGCCACGTGCCGCAGCAGGTCCGGCCCGAGGCAGCCGAACAGTTCCTGGGCGGTATGCAAGACCTCAATCAAGGCGTCGGGGCGGAAGCGATGCCGTTTCATGGCGGCATCGAGCTCCCGGAAGCGATCATCGCCGCCCGGGGCTCGTTCGGTGGTCATCCCATCGATGAGGGGGTCTTCGACCGGGCTGCCCATGGTGTTACGCTCCTGGGCGTTGATCCCTGAGGGCGTCGAGGACGGCCCCCGTCCTCGAGCCGGGACGCGGAATCGGGCACGACTCAGCGTGTCGATTCGGAGCCGGTAAAGTCGACGAGTGTCCGGATGTAGTTGGCCCGTTCAAACGCCTCCGGGTCGGGAGCATTGGCCTGGCTGACGCTCCCCTTCATCTGCGCGACCGAGGTGTATTCGTGCTCCTCCAGCCACGCTCGGACCCCTTCGACCAAGACGCGCAGATGATCGATCCCGTGCGAGTAGAGGGCCGATGCGACCATCGTCACGTCCGCCCCGGCGAGCAGGAGCTTCAGCACATCCTCAGGCGTATGCACCCCGGTCGTGGCGGCCAGCGACGCCTTGACCCTGCCGGAGAGGATCGCGATCCAGCGCATCGGCAAGCGGACCTCGTCACTCGTGCTGAGCACCAGCCGAGACACCACTCGCAGCGTTTGCAAATCGATGTCCGGCTGATAGAACCGATTGAAGAGGACCAACCCATCGGCCCCGGCGTCGACCAGCCGGGTCGCCATGTGCGGCAGGGCGCTGAAGAACGGCCCGAGCTTGACCGCCAGCGGGATCGAGACGGCCTTGCGCACCTCGGCCACCAGCTCCAGGTAACGGGCCTCGGCCGCCCGGGCGTCGATCAGAGGGTCGGTCACAAGGTGATAGATGTTCAACTCCAGGGCATCGGCCCCGGCATCCTGGATCAGGTGGGCATACCGGGTCCAGCCGCCGGCGGAGGTGCCGTTGAGGCTGCCGATGACCGGGACCGACAGGGACCGCTTGGCCTGCTCGACGAGCCGGAGGTACGCCTCGGGCCCGGTGTTGTAGTCCTCCATCTCGGGGAAGACGCTGAGCGCCTCGGGGAACTTCTCCGAGGTGAACTCGTAGAACTCATGCACGGCCATCTGGTCGTGGACGATCTGCTCCTCGAACAGCGAGGGCAGGACGATCGCCGAGGCCCCGGCGTCTTCCATCCGCTTCAGGTTCGCCGGGTCGAACGCCAGCGAGCAGGCCGAGACGACGACCGGATGGGCCAGTTCCATGCCGAGATACGAGGTCCGCAGGTCGACGCTCATGACACCACCCCTTTCACCCGATCCGGCACGGAGCGTTCGACCCCAGCCATCTGTTCGTAGAAATGCCAGCGTTCGTCGATGTCTCGCTGGGCCAGTTGCATCAATTCCGAGGCCCGGGCCGGCTGGGTCCGCGCGAGCATGGCATAGCGGGCCTCCTTCATGGCGAACTCCCGGAAGGGGAGCGTCGGCTTGCGGCTGTCGAGGTGGAAGGGGGTCGCGCCCGCCCCCGCCAGCCTCGGGTCGTGGCGGAAGAGGGGCCAGTAGCCGCTCGCGGTCGCCTCCTTCTGATGCGACATCGACGTCGACATCTGGATGCCGTGGGCGATGCAGTGGCTATAGGCCAGGATCAGCGAAACGCCGGGGTACGACTCCGCTTCGTGAAACGCCTTGAGCGTCTGCAGGGGGTTGGCCCCGATGGCCACCTGGGCGACGTAGACATTGCCGTAGTCCACGGCGATCATGCCGAGGTCCTTCTTCGCGATCCCCTTGCCCTGCGCCGCGAACTTGGCGACCGCCCCGCGCGGCGTCGATTTCGACGCCTGGCCCCCCGTGTTGGAATAGACCTCCGTGTCAAGCACCAGGATGTTCACATCCCGACCGGATGCCATGACGTGATCGAGCCCGCCGAAGCCGATGTCGTAGGCCCAGCCGTCCCCCCCCACGATCCAGACGCTCCGGCGCACCAGGACCTCGGCGACGTTCCGAAGCGCGATCGCATCCGGCGAATCGAGGGCGTCCAGCCGCCGCATCAACGTCGAGACGCGGGAACGCTGCTCCCGGATCGCGTCCTCGGTCCGCTGGTCGGCATCGAGGATGGCGTGGACGAGTTCATCTCCCAGCGACCCGGCCAGCCCCTTCAAAAGTGCCCTGGCATACGCTTCGAGCTGATCCACCGCGAGGCGGAACCCCAGGCCGAACTCGGCATTGTCCTCGAAGAGCGAGTTGGCCCAGGCGGGGCCCCGGCCGTCGGCATTCGTCGACCAGGGGGTCGTCGGCAGGTTGCCCCCATAGATCGACGAGCAGCCGGTGGCGTTGGCGATCAGGGCACGATCGCCGAAGAGTTGGCTCATCAGCCTGAGATACGGCGTCTCGCCGCAGCCGGCGCAGGCCCCCGAGAATTCGAAGAGCGGCAGCAGGACCTGAGAGCCCTTGACCGTCTCGGTCTTGATGGTCGATCGATCGGGGTCGGGCAGGTGTTCGAAGACGTCGAGCCGGGCCCGTTCCCGGAGGAGGACCTCGTCGGTCTTCGCCTCCATGTTGATGGCCTTGTGCCTGGACACCTCCTTGCTCACGGCCGGGCAGACGTCCACGCAGACGCCGCACCCCGTGCAGTCGTCGGGATACACCTGGATGGCCATGTGCTGGCCCGGGAACTCCTTCCCCTTCCAGGGGCGGGTCGGCAGGACCTCCGCACCACCATTCAAACCCGCCGGGTCGAAGACCTTCATCCGGATCGTCGCGTGCGGGCAGACGTACGAGCAGAGCCCGCACTGGATGCAAAGATCCGGGTCCCAGATCGGGATTTCCTGGGCGATGCTCCGCTTCTCATAGCGGGCGGTATCGGTCGGGAACGTCCCGTCCACCGGCAGGGCACTGACCGGAAGGAGGTCCCCCTTGCCGGTCATCATCAGGGCCGTCACCCGTCCGACGAAGTCGGGCACCGTACCGGAAACGACCGGCAATCGTCGGCGATCTCCCGCAACCGCGTGCGGGACCTCGACCCTGTGCAGGGCCACCAGCGAGCCATCCACCGCCGCGTTGTTGCGATCGAGGACGACCTGGCCGCGCTTGCCGTAGGTCTTCTCGATCGCGTCCTTGATGTGGCCGATCGCCTCGTCGCGGGGCAGGATGTCGGCCAGGGCGAAGAAGCAGGTCTGCATCACCGTATTGATGCGCTGGCCCAGTCCGGCGTCGGCGGCGACCCGGAAGGCATCGACGACATACAATTGAATCTGCTTGTCGAGGATCGTCTGCTGGATCTCGACCGGCAGCCTCTCCCAGACCTCGTCCGGGCCGTGAGGGCAGTTGAGCAGGAAGGTGGCGCCGGGCTCGGCCAGCTCCAGCACGTCCATCCGGTCGAGGAAGTTGTACTGGTGGCACGCAACGAAGTTCGCCCGGGTGATCAAGTACGGCGAGTTGATCGGGCGAGGGCCGAACCGCAGGTGAGAGACGGTGATCGCCCCCGACTTCTTCGAGTCGTAGACGAAATACCCCTGGGCGTGCAGCGGCGTGTTCTCGCCGATGATCTTGACCGAGTTCTTGTTCGCTCCCACGGTCCCGTCGCTGCCGAGGCCGTAGAAGACGGCCCGGGTCACGTCGTCGGGCTCGGTCGAGAAGTCGGGGTCGTACTTCAGGCTCAGGTGGGTCACGTCGTCGACGATGCCGACGGTGAACCTCCGCTTCGGCTGCTCGGCGTCCAGCTCGTCGAAGATCGCCTTCACCATGCCCGGCGTGAATTCCTTCGACGACAGCCCGTAGCGTCCCCCGATCACGCGGGGCATTGCGCCGTCGATCCCGCCCGACTCGATCAACGCCGTGAGCACGTCCTGATACAGCGGCTCGCCGATCGCTCCCGGCTCCTTCGTCCGGTCGAGCACGGCGAGCGCCCGCGTGCTCTCGGGCAGTGCCCGGAGGAACGCATCCACCGCAAACGGGCGGAAGAGATGCACTTCGAGCATCCCGACCTTCTCGCCCCGGGCGTTCAGCGTCGCGACCGTCTCGGCCACCGTGGCGGCCCCCGATCCCATCACGACGATGACCCGCTCGGCGTCCGGGGCCCCTGAGTAATCGAACAATCGGTACGACCGTCCGGTCAGGGCCGCGAACCGGTCCATGGCCCCCTGGACGATCCCCGGCTTGGCGTCGTAGAACCGGTTGCACGCCTCCCTCGCCTGGAAGAACACGTCGGGGTTCTGGGCCGACCCGCGCAGGACCGGCCGATCGGGCGAAAGCGCACGGTCCCGGTGAGCCTGGACGAGCCTCGGGTCGATCAAGGATCGGATGTCGTCGGGCGAGAGTTGTTCGATCTTGTTGACCTCGTGCGAGGTCCGGAACCCATCGAAGAAGTGCAAGACGGGGATGCGGCTTTCCAGCGTGGCCATCTGGCCGATCATCGCCATGTCCTGCGCCTGCTGGACCGAGCTGGAGGCGAGCATCGCCCACCCGGTCGATCGGCAGGCCATCACGTCGCTGTGATCGCCGAAGATCGACAGGGCATGCGTCGCGAGCGACCGGGCGGCGATGTGGAAGACCGTCGGGATCAGCTCGCCGGCGATCTTGAACATGTTCGGGATCATCAGGAGCAAGCCCTGCGACGCCGTGAAGGTCGTCGTCAGGGCCCCGGCCTGCAGGGCGCCGTGCACGGCCCCGGCGGCGCCGGCCTCGCTCTGCATCTCGATGACGTCGGGCACCACGCCGAAGAGGTTCTCCCGGCCCGCCGCCGACCAGGCGTCGGCCAGTTCTCCCATGGGAGACGCGGGCGTGATGGGGTAGATCGCCACCACCTCGTTCGTGAGGTGGGCGACATACGCGGCAGCCTCGTTCCCGTCGACCGTCACCGATCTTCTGTCCACGTCGGGCCTCCTCCATGCGAGCGGCACGAACTCGGCGTTGCCCTGCGCCCAATGCACGCGGCGGCGACGTTGCCGCCGGCCCCCCCTTCACCGTCGATGGTGCGGGTGGCGGAACCTGATGGCAACAAAAAAGCCCCGATCAGGCGCAAAAGGGCGCCTGTCGGGGCTTTCTTAGCCGAATTCGAGCCGCCTCTCGCAAGCGGCATTCGAGACATCTCGTAGTGTATCTGCTCTTGCGGGTCGAGGCAAGCGAAGCCTTGCCTCCTCCGTGGGAAGCCGTGGGGATTTCAAGCAGATCGAGACATCAGGCCCCCGGCAAGGTTCCTCAAACGCCGATGAGCACCCCCTCATCCGAGGGGGCACCGGCCGCGTCCTCAAGGCCCTGCACGGCGTCCCAGCGCCCCCCGTCGAGCCGCTGGCGGATCTCGGTTCCGTCCGGGTCGAGCGCGAACAGCCGGACCCAGCCGTGCTCGACCAGCGCCCGGACGGTCCCTTGCTGCTCCAGCACCGCATCGATCCGATCAATCGGCGCCTCGACCACGACCTGGAGCCGCAAGGGCTCGTGGAACCAGTGGCCGTTCGGGTCGTGCACCGACTGGATCGCCAGGCCGGTCCGCAGATCGCCGCCGTTGCCCAGGACCACCCCGAGCGACCCGACCCGGTTGTGCAGGGTCTTCGTCCCGCAGCCGAAGACGTCGTTGTCGACCGTCGAGGCGAAGTATTGCAGGTTGATCCACGAGGCCACGACCATCGGCGCCGACAGGATCAACGTGAGGATCGATCCGTCCTCGTCGCCCTCCGGGTCGTAATCGTGCAGGAAGGTCCGGCCTTCCAGGTCCGCCCCCCGGGTCCGGGCCCGACGCGCGGCGATGAAGGCGGCATTGCGGGCCAGGCCCCACTCGGGCCGGACCTCGGACCAGTCGCGCGACCGCCGTCGGAGCCATTTCGCCAGCAATCCGGCCGGGCGTCCCGGCACGCCGAGCGCCCCGGCCCTCTCAGCCCGGGTCAAAGCCCCGGCCTCGTCGAGCCACGATCGAAGCTGCGCCACGTCCGATTGATGCGAGGCCGGCACGCGGTCGAGGTCGAGCAGGGTCACCTCGTCGACCGACGTGTCGTGGACACCGGGCAGGAAGTGCGTGTCGCCCGGCACCTCCCAGCCGAGCCCCCGGAGCGATTCCCGGACGGCCGGATCATTCAAGACGGCCGCGGCCACCCGGGCATTGATCGCACCGCCGTGACCCCCGCAGGCGCCGCAATCGAGCCCGGCGGCGTGCGGGTTGTTGCTGCTGTGACTCTCGTGCCCGCAGAGCAGGATGAGCCGGGCGAAGCGGTCGCGCAGGCCCATGTTCTTGAGGATCCCCGCGGCCAGCTCGACCCGGGCCTGCGGGGCGATCCCCGCCCCCTGGTCGTTCCGATCAAGGGCGAACGGCGCCTTCCCCTCGGCCGAGTGCTTCGGCGACCGCAGGGCCATCGCGTCGGCCGCCAGGCCCAGGCTGTACGCCGGCCCCAGGATCTCGACGAACTCGAACGCCGAGGCCGGGGCGCCGAGCAGGTGCTTGGCCGTCCCCTTGACCGCCGCCGACTTCGGCGCGGCCTCGCCGGCGACCGTCACCGCCGGCTTGAGCAGGACCGGGCACCGGGCACTCGCCCCCGATCCGCCCCCGTCCCAGGAAAGAGGCACGCCGAAGAACCCGGCGAACCCCTTCGTCTCGATCGCTTCCGACTGCGCCTCCAGGTGCCTTCGCAACACCTCCGACCGCACGTCGATGCAGAAGACCCCCTGCACGGCCGGCCGATCGCCGCTGCTGCTCGCCTCGGACGGAGGCTGAAACCGGGAGAACAACCGACGGGCGTAGCCGTTCTCCCAGGCGTCCTGGAAGACGGCCCGGATCGACTCGTCCTCCGGGGCCGGGGCCGGAACCTCAGCCTGCGACCGACGGGATTCGATCGGATGCGCCCCCTCCAGAATCGACGCCACGGCCCAATCGGCGGCACACCGGATCGCCAGCAAATCGGCCACGACCTCCGGGAACGCGTCCCCCCGCTCCCAGCTCTCCCGGCGGAAGAAGCCGGCCCAGCCGAAGACGCCCCCGAGCAACCGCCCGAGATACGCCTCCTGGTCTTCGGCCGCGACCCCGAGCCGGGCCATCGCCTCGGCAATCGCCCCCATCGCATCTTCGGGAAGCGAGGCGATCCGAGCCCGCCAGCCCTTCAGGCCGAGCACTTCCAGGCTCCGGTCGGCCTGGGCCGCCTCGCGCCACGAGGCGAACAGGCCGAGCGGGTTCTCCGGCAATCGCCAGTAGGTCCCCCCCCCCGAGGCATGCACGGCGCACCATCGGGTGACCTGCCGGATCACGGCGTCGTCCCAGGTCGTCCCCCGCTCCCGGTCGAGCCGCTCGGTGAACGTCCGGGTCGAGCGGGCGGATCGGGTCGGGATCTCGGCGTCCCCGAGCAAGATCTCGGCGAGCGGCTCGACGGCCTCTCCCGACTGGCGGGCGGCCTCCTCCAGGTCGGCCAGGCTGAAGGCCCCGGCCGCGAACCGTTCGCGGTAGGCGGCAACCTCCGGCAGGACCCGGGCGCCGAGCGCGTCGCGGACCGATCGGGCGGCGTCGTCGATCGGCCGATCGAGGAACCCGAGGAACGGGTTCACCGCGACATAATTTTCCAGATCCCAGAGCGGGGGGATGCGCCTGCAGACCCGATCCACCATGCTTCGGACCGCCGCCATCGATTGGCCCTCGATCGCTCCCGTCGTCGTCAAGGAATCAGGCACCTTCAACCCCCCTCCGCGGTCGGGCGAGGCGGCTCCAGACCCGGTCGACCAGACCGTCGGCAATCGCCCCGAAATAGAAACCGTTCAAGGCATGGACGTACAAGGCTCGGCCGATCGGTCGGCTCCCGAGCACCGGCAAGAGGCTCTGCGAAACGATCAGGGCCACCATCGCCGCCACCGGCAGCGCCGCCGCCACCCAGGCGATCGGCCCGGTCGGCATCACCATCGGCCCCAGCACCGGGGCCAGGAACAGGCCGGCCAGGTGGTACAGCTCGAACGACAGGATCGCCGCCGCGATCGACCCGCAGACCGCCCCCATCAGGCGGCCGGCCGAGATCCCGGGACCCTTCAGCAATGCGACCCACAGTTGCCCGATCGCCAGCGCCACAATTGCCGCCAGGGCCAGCTCCCCGGGCGAGTGCATCGGGTCGAAGGTCGTCACCGCGTTCGCCAGCATCAGGGCGGGGACCGCCGCGAGCGTCCCCACGACGGCCAGCGCCAGCACACGCCCCGGGGCCGCCGGCGGCACCGGCCGGGTCGGCGCGGGCAGCTCGCCCGACCGCAGGAAGCTCCACGCCTTGTACAACCCGTGGCCGATGATGTGCAGCCAGGCGGCCGGGAACGCGGCCAGGCCGCACTGGACCATCATGAATCCCATCTGCGCGACGGTCGACCAGGCGAGCGTCCGCTTCACCTTCACCTGCGCCCACATCGCCAGCAGGCCCAGCACGACCGTCACCGTGCCCACCCCCGTCAGCATCACCAGGGCGGCCGGCGCCTGGATGACGACCGGGGCGAACCGCAGGAGCAAGGCCCCCCCCGCGTTGATGATCCCCGCGTGCATCAAGGCCGAGACGGGCGTCGGGGCCTCCATCGTCTCGGGCAGCCAGCTATGGAACGGGAACTGCGCCGATTTGGTCAGGGCCGCGACCGCCACCAGGACCGCCACCACTCCGACCGCCACGTCATTCCCGCCCCCCGCCGCCCGCTCCAGGAAGGTCGAAAGCTCCAGGGTCCCCCAGACCAGGCCGATCACCGCCATCGCCCCGACGAGGGCCACGTCCCCCAGCCGGCTGATCAGGAACTTCTTCCGGGCCGGCCGCAACGCCTCGGCCCGGCCCCGCTCGTGCGTCAGCAGGGCATGCAGGCCGAGGCTCGTCAACGTCCAGGCCGCCGCCAGCACGACCAGGTGATCCGCCAGCATCAGGGCATACGCCGCCCCGACCGTCGCCGCCAGGCGGACCAAAAACACCCTGCGCCCCGGGTCGCCGTCGAGATATCGCTGCGAGAACCGGAAGGTGATCGCCCCGACCGACGCCACGAGCAGGCTCAACGAGGCACTCAGGCGGTCGATCACCAGCCCCAGCCCCCGCATCGGCGTCGGCGAGAGCCCTTGGGCGACCACCAGCACCGCCGAGAGGGCCGCCAGGCCCCCAATCCCCCCCAGCAGCACGAACTCCCATCGCTCGGACCTTCGGTCGATCACATCGGCCCCCCTTCGTTCGGAAAAAAATGCCCCTTCGCGTCCCCCGCCTTCGGCGTCGCCTCATCGGCAAAGGCCCGTCCCACCGGTTACACTGGGGCCACCCTTCGATCGAGGCTTAATATGCGCTCTGGGATACGCGAAACAGATTTCGTGTATTATCTATCGCGTATTCCATCGGGAGTCAAGCGATGGGAGATGAACCGAATCCGAAAAATCCGGGAGGGGGCGAGTGGACGTTCCTCAGTAACCACGGCCACGTCTTGATTTGCATCGCCCGAGAGCCGGAAATCCTCCTGCGCGAGGTGGCCGATCGGGTGGGAATTACGGAACGCGCGGTGCAGCGGATTGTGGGGGATTTGGAGCAGGGGGGGTATCTGTCCCGGGTCCGGGAAGGCCGCCGCAACCGGTACGAGGTGCATGCGGAGCTGCCGCTCCGGCACCCGGTCGAGGCCCATCGCGAGGTCCGGGTGCTCCTGGACCTGATCCTCGGCCCCGCCGAGGACGCCAGGCCGCCGGCATCCGACGGGTAACGGGGCGAGGCGATCGAAGCCCGGCCGTCGGCTGGACGAGTGCTTCGGGCTGCCTACGGTATCCGAGACGAACCCGATTCCTCGGACTCCGCCTCCCGCTTGCCGAGCACCGTCGATGGCCGACGCGAACGATACCCCCTGGCCCCCGACCCGCGCCGAAGGGCTCCGCCGCCTCGATGCCTTCGTCCCCCGGGCCGGCCGGGCCTATGCCGACTCGCGCAACTTCGACCACGGGCCGGGCCGGCACGCCAACGCCTCGACCCTCTCCCCCTACCTCCGGCATCGCCTCGTCCGCGAGGAAGAGGTGATCGGCGAGGTCCTGGAGCGCCACTCGCTCGCCCAGGCCGAGGCGTTCGTGCGGGAGGTCTGCTGGCGGACCTACTGGAAAGGGTGGCTCGAACTCCGGCCGGCCGTCTGGCGCTCGTATCGCTCGGCCGTCGCCGACCGCGTCGCCGAGCTGGACCGCGACCGCGGCCTCCGCGATCGCTTCGAATCGGCCCTCTCCGGCCGCTCCGGCATCGATTGCCTCGACCACTGGGCCGGCGAGTTGATCGCGACCGGCTACCTGCACAACCACGCCCGGATGTGGTTCGCGAGCCTCTGGATCTTCACCCTGCGGCTCCCCTGGGAGCTCGGGGCCGACTTCTTCTTCCGCCACCTGCTCGACGGCGACCCCGCCTCGAACACCCTCTCGTGGCGATGGGTCGCGGGGCTCCAGACCCGGGGGAAGACCTACCTGGCCAGCCCCGGGAACATCGCCCGGTTCACCTCGGGGCGGTTCCGCCCGACCGAGCCGATGGCCACGACCGCCGACCCGATCCCCGGGCCCCCGCCGCCTCGCCCCCGGGCCTTGCCCCCGGCCGATCGTCCCGAGCCGGGGCCGGTCGGCCTCCTTTTGACCGAGGACGACCTCGACCCGACCACCCTCGGCCTCGACCCCGATCGGGTGGTCGCCGTCGCCGGGCTTTGCAACCCCGACGACCGCTCGCCGATGCCCGTCGGCCCCTTGCCGCGCGCCTTCACGACCGGAGCACTGGCTGATGCCCTCGACCGCGCCGGCCGGGCCTTCGACGCCCCGGCCGATCGCCTCGCCCCGACCGGCTCCGGCGACTGGCCGGCCCCCGTCCTCGACTGGGCGCGGCGGCTCGGGATCAACCGGATCGTCACCCCCGAGTCGCCCCAGGGGCCGGCCCGCGAACGGGTCGATGCCCTCCGCGACCCGCTCCAAAACGCCGGGATCGGCCTGGCCGTCCTCCGCAAGGAGTGGGACGACGCCTTCTGGCCCTTCGCCACCGCCGGCTTCTTCCGCTTCAAGGACGCGATCCCGGAGACGCTCGACCGCCTCGGCCTGTTGGCGCTCCGCTGATCCGAACAGAGGATGCTCATGGCTCGCCGATTCGGGATCATCGGGGCCGGCATCGCCGGGCTGACCGCCGCCCGCCTCTTGCGCGATCGGGGGCACGCCGTCCTCGTCCTCGACAAGGGGCGACGCCCCGGGGGCCGCGCCTCGACCCGGGCGATCGAGGGTGTCTCGTTCGACCACGGCCCCCCCTGGTTCGCGATCACCGACCCGGCCTTCCGCTCCTTCCTCGACGCCTCGGTCGCGTCCCCCTGCCTGGCCGCCTGGCACGGCCGCTTCGCCCGCCTCGAATCGGGCCGATTGATCCCGGAGACTCCCGAGATTCCCCGGTTCGTGGGCGTCCCCGGCATGGGTGCGATCGGCCGGGCACTGGCCGAGGGGGTCGACGTCCGCGTGAGCGTCCATGCCGATCGGCTGGAACGATCGGCCGACGCCTGGACGGTCCTCGACCGGGACGGTGCCTCGTTCGGCCCCTTCGACGCGGTGATCGTGACCGCCCCCCCCGCGCAGGCCGCCTCCTTGCTCCGCGGGCATTCGAGCATGGCCGCGACGCTCGAACCGGTCCCGATGGCGGTCTGCTTCTCCTGGATGATCGCCCCCGAGGGCGGGACCGTCTTGCCGTTCGACGGCATCCGATGCGATCATCCGGTCCTGCGCTGGGCGTCGAACGAGCAGAGCAAGCTGGGCCGAGCGGCCTCGCCCGCCCTGGTCGTCCAGGCCGATCACGCCTGGTCCGGGGCCCACCGCGACCGCAAGCCCTCGGAGATCGTCGGGCACCTGCGATCGGCCGTCGAGGAGGCGTTTGCCCTCCGCCTCGGCCCGGCTCGCGTCGAGTCGCTCCACCGATGGCTCTTCGCCCAGTCGATCGAACCGCTCGGCCGGCCGTGCCTCATCGATGCCGACGCCCGCCTGGCGGCCTGCGGCGATTGGGCCTGGGGCGGGTCGATCGAGGGGGCGTTTCAGAGCGGTTCTGCCTGTGCCCGGGCGTTGATCGAAGCTTTTGCCTGACGGACGTCCATGATCCACGACCCTCGCCGGCGACAGGCCGGGTTCAACACCTCGACCCGCGGCCAGTGGGACGTCTTCGCCGATCACCGCCGCCAGGTCTCGACCCTGCTGGCTGCGGCCCCGGGCGGCCGGCTCTGCATCCTCGGGGCGGGCAACACGAACGACCTGGAACTTCCGGGCCTCCTGGAACGCTACCGCGAGGTCCACCTCGTCGACCTCGACCCGACGGCCCTCGCCGAGGGGGTGGCCCGGCAAGGGGTGGCCGATCACCCCGCGTTGCACCTGCACGGCGGGCTCGACCTGACGGCGATGGTCGAGGCGATCGCCTCCTGGTCCCCCCGCGTCGAGGTCAGCCCGGCCGACCTCGACGCCCTGAGCACCTGGCCCGCCACTCGGGTCCCCCTGGCCCTGCCCGGTCCGTTCGACCACGTGGCCTCGACGTGCCTCCTCAGCCAGTTGACCGACACCACCGCCCACGCCCTCGGCGACCACCACCCGCGAGGGACCGCCGTGATGGAGGCGATCCGCCGGGGCCACCTCCGCCTCCTCGCCCGCCTGGCCGGGCCGATCGGCCGGGCGACCCTCGTCACCGACATCGCCTCCTCGAAGTGCTTCCCCGCGCTGCCCGAGACCCCGGACGATCGCCTGGCCGACCTGCTCCCCTGGCTCCTCCGCTCCGGCTCCCACTACCACGGCCTGCACCCGAACCAAGTCCTCGCCGCCCTGCGGCACGACCCCGCCATCGCCCCCCACCTGGCCGGATTCCAGACCGCGTCCCCCTGGCGCTGGAGGCTGCATTCGCGGGTCTTCCTGGTCTGGGCCGTCTCGATGCGCTTTGCCTCCTCGCGCTGACCCGAACGGGCGGCGGGGCGGGGCGAGGCGCGGGAGGACTCGGATGCGATCGAGATCCCGCTGAGCGGTTTCGCCGGCCGCTCGGACGCATTACCATGAGCGAGGCTTCGGGGGAACGTCCCCGACCGCGTCTGGCCGGCCACCGCGATCCGCACCGAGCCCCTCCCATCATGAGCAAGCCCCCCGTCTCTCGCCGGTCGTTCCTCGTCGATTCCGCCGCGGCGACGGCGGCCCTGTCGGCCTTGCCGCGAACCGGACGGGCTGAGGACACCCCGCCCCCTCAGTTCCGCAGCCGATGGCATCTCGTCCCCGATCGGGTCTGGCCGGGGGCCGAGTTCTGGTCGAACCCGCTCCAGGACTGGCGCATCCGGGGCGGTCGGCTGGAGTGCATCCGGCCCGCCACCGGCCGGACGGTGCACCTGCTGACGCGGGATCTGGCCGATCGACCGGGGACGCTCCGTATGAGTGTGCAACTCGGCTCGCTCGACGGCCCGACCGTGGCCGACGGGGCCGGGTCGGCCGGGTTCGTGGTCGGCGTCCGGGGGCCGCTGGGCGACTACCGGAACAACCTCGTGCACGGTTCCGGCTTCCCGGCGGGGCTCCGGGCCGACGGCCGGCTGTTCCTGGGGCAGGGGGCGGGGGCAGTCTCGGCCCCGGTCGACCTCGGCGGCGCCGAGGTGGTCGGGCTGATGCTGGAGGCCGAGCCGGCCGGGCCCGCCTACCGCCTGACGCTCGTCGCCTGGGACGCGAAGACGGCCGAACCGCTCGGCGCGGTCGTGCGTGAGGACGTGCCGGCCGGGGCCCTCGTCGGCAACCTGGCATTGCTGAGCAACCTCGGCCCCCCTCGGCCGGCCGCGCAGCAGGCGAACAACCCGGACGCCCCCCCCGCCGGGCGCTGGTGGTTCGGGGAATGGTCCGTCTCCGGCTCGAAGGTCGAGGCCCACGACGACCGCCGGTCCGGCCCGATCCTGTTCAACCAGTACACCCTGCACGGCGGCACCCTGAAGATGACGGTGCAGATGCCGCCGATCGGCGCGGCCGATGAGCAGTCGCTCCGCCTGCTCGTCGAGCGCGACGGCGCGTGGCAGCCGGTCGCCGAGGGACGGATCCACCCCCGGTTCTTCATCGCCAACGTCCGGGTCGAGGGATGGGATGATCGGGCGGACACGCCCTATCGCGTGCACTACACCGAGCGGCTGGGCGACGGCTCGACCCGGGAGGACCACTTCGACGGCCTGATCCGCCGCGACCCGGTCGGGGCCGAGGTCCTGACCGTGGCCGACATCTCCTGCAACGCCCACTACGCCTTCCCGAACGAGGCCTGCGTGGCGGGCGTGGCGAAGCTCGACCCCGACCTGATCGCCTTCACCGGCGACCAGTTCTACGAGTCGACCGGCGGCTTCGGGGTCGAGCGGGACGACGTGGACATCGCCCTGCTCGACCTCCTGCGCAAGTGGTACCAGCACGGCTGGACCTGGCGCGACCTGACCCGGGACCGGCCGAGCATCGCCATCCCCGACGACCACGACGTCTACCACGGCAACCTCTGGGGGGAGGGGGGCAAGAAGGCCCCCGGCAACACCTCGCAGGCCGAGTCGAAGGGGGGCTACAAGCAGATGGCCGAGTTCGTCAACGGTGTCCATGCGATCGAGACCTCGCATCATCCCGACTCCCCGGCCGGGCCGGGCCTTCAGGGGATCACCGGCTACTACGGCCCGTTGACCTACGGCGGCATCGGCTTCGCCATCCTCGCCGACCGCCAGTACAAGAGCGGCCCCGACGGCAAGGTGCCCCCCACCACCAGCGGCCGGGCCGACCACGTGGTCGACCCCGACTTCGACCCGGCCACCGCCGACCGCCCGGGCCTGGAATTGCTGGGCGACCCGCAGCTCCGGTTCCTCCGGGAGTGGGCCGACGACTGGCGGGGGGCCGAGATGAAGGCCGTCCTCTCGCAGACGATCTTCACGGCGATGGCCACCCACCACGGCCAGCCCGACAACCGCCTGATCGCCGACTACGACACGAACGGCTGGCCGCAGACACCTCGCAACGAGGCCGTCCGGACCTTGCGCCGGGCCTTCGCCTTCCACCTGGCCGGCGACCAGCACCTGCCGGCCGTCGTCCAGTACGGGGTCGACGAGCACCGAGACGCCGGGGTCGCCTTCGCCAGCCCGGCCGTGAACAACCTGTACGCCCGGTGGTTCTGGCCCGAGTCGCCGGGGGAGGACCGGCCGCAAGGGGCTCCGGAGGAGCTGGGTGACTTCCGGGACAGCTTCGGCCACCCGATGACCGTCCTGGCCTGTGCCAATCCGGAGGTCGAGCGACGCCCCGGCGTGCTCGACGCCGAGACGGACAAGTCGGCCGGCTTCGGCGTCGTCCGGTTCCACAAGCCCGACCGGACGATCGCCGTCGAGTGCTGGCCCCTGCTGGCCGACCCGACCGTGCCGGGCACCCAGTTCCCCGGCTGGCCGGTGACCGTCTCGCAGCTCGACAGCGGCGGTGTCCGGGCCGCCCGGGCCGAGTTGCCCGAGGTCGTCGTCCGCGGCGTCGATCGGCCGGTCGTGCAGGTGGTCGACGAATCGACGGATGTGCCGATCTATGGTCTTCGCCTGGCCGGATCGCGCTGGCGGCCGTTCACCTTTGCCGAAGGGTTGTACGCGATCCGGGTGATCGATCCCGAGTCGGGCCGATCGGCCGAACGGCGCGGCCTGGAGGCCCGGAAGGGGAACGACGCGACGATCGAGATCACGCTCTGATCGGGTTCGGGTTTGGCCCTGGGTTCCTCTGGAGAACGGTTGAGCGTGGGTGGCCGGGGCAGAGCGCAGCGTGCCCCGGGCGAGTGGGCCCTGACCCCCGGGGCACGCTGCGTTTTGCCCCGGCTACCCCGTCGCTGGGTTCGGGACGGTCGTATCCAAAAACCTCTCGCGGAAAGGAAGAGTCATGACTGCTGGGATCGCGTCGCGGGTCGTCGTGCTGGTCGGGGTGCTCGCCCTGGGGGGGGGGCCCTCGGCCGAGGGGGCCGACCGGCCGAATGTCTTGTTCCTCATCTCGGATGACCTGAACACTGCGTTGAACACGTATGGTCATCCGCAGATGAAGACCCCCAACATCGACCGCCTGGCGGCGCGGGGGGTGCGGTTCGACCGGGCCTATTGCCAGTTCCCGCTCTGCGGGCCGAGCCGGAACTCGATGCTCACGGGGCTCTATCCGAACAGCACGGGCATTCATGCGAATGCCCAGATCTTCCGCCAGTCGATCCCGTCTCATGTCAGCCTGCCGCAGGCGTTCCGGCTCGACGGCTACTTCGCGGCGAGGATCGGCAAGCTGTATCACTACGGGGTGCCCCGGTCGATCGGCACGAACGGGCATGACGACCCGGGCTCGTGGGAGCTGGAGCTGAACCCGGCCGGGGTCGATCGGCTGGAGGAGGAGCCGAAGATCTTCACCCTGACCCCCGGGCAGTTCGGCGGCACCTTGAGCTGGTACGCCTCCCCCAAGAGCGACGAGTACCACACCGACGGCATCATGGCGAGCGATGCCGAGTGGGTCCTGGAACGCTGTGCCCGTCAGGCGGATCGGCCGTTCTTCCTGGCGGTCGGGTTCTATCGGCCTCATACGCCGTATGTCGCGCCGGAGGGGTATTTCGAGGAGTATCCACTTGATCAGGTTTCTCTGGTGGAAGGGGTGGAGGAGGACCAGGAGGACATCCCTCCCGCCGGCCTGATGAGCTACAAGCGCGAGCAGGACCAGCTCACCGACGATCTCCGGCGCGAGGCGATCCAGGCGTACTCCGCCAGCATCAGCTTCATGGACGCCCAGGTGGGCCGGGTGCTCGATGCGCTCGATCGGCTCGGCCTGGCCGAGAACACGATCGTCGTCATGACCAGCGACCACGGCTATCACCTGGGAGAGCACGGGCTCTGGCAGAAGATGAGCCTGTTCGAGGAGAGTGCCCGGGTGCCATTGATCATCGCGGCGCCGGGCGTTTCAACGGGCGGGACGGTCGCCCCGGCCCCGGTCGGCCTGATCGACCTGTACCCGACCCTGGCCGAACTCTGCGGGGTCGAGGCCCCGGAGAACCTGCAGGGGCAGAGCCTCGTGCCGATCCTGAAGGACCCCGACGAGCCCGGCCGCGGCTGGTCGCTCAGCCAGGTGACCCGGGGCGGCGGCGGGCAGGGGAGGTTCTTCGGCTACTCGATCCGGACCCCCCGCTGGCGCTACACCGAGTGGGACGAGGGGGACCGCGGGCTCGAACTCTACGACCACGAGTCCGACCCCCGCGAGCAGACCAACCTGGCCGACTGCCCGGATCACGTGGAGACGATCACCGAGCTTTCCAAACTTCTCCGCGAGGCGGTCCAGTCGACCTACCCCCCCTCGGGCGAGGTCCCGGAGGTCCAGGGGACCCTCTGGATGCCGAACCTGACCAATCCCTGATTCGGCCCTCGATGCCCGGCTCGCCTGGAGGCTCGTACCCGATGCCGATGGCCAGGGTGCGCCTCTCGGTGCGCCCCCCGGTGCGCCTCCGGGCGAGGCGATCGAGCCGGGGCGGTGCGCCCTGGTCGCGGCCAGGGTGCGCCCTTCGGTGCGCCTCGGTCCTGGGCCTGGTGCGCCCCGGGAGCGTGGTGCAAGTCGTTCCAGGGGTGAAATTTGGGGGGATTGGAGGGGGTCGTTTCGTCACGGGCCGCCCGGGGCGATGGGTTCGTTTCGTACGGGGTGCCGTCCGGGCGCGCGGGTCCGTTTCGTCGCCGTGGGCAGGGGGGCGATGGGTCCGTTTCGGGAATCGACGAGCGGTGCGATGGGTTCGTTTCGCGCGGGGGGATCGAGTGCAAATGGGTTCGTTTCGCGCGGGACGGGGTGCCGCGGCGGGCGGCCCGGGGGCCCGGGGTACTTGGGCAAGCACCGGGGCGTTGGGGACGATTCGCGATGCGATGATTGCGTGATCGCAATGGGCGTGGTGCGGATTGTCAAAGAGCCTCGGCGACGCGGCGGGCCGGGCCGAGCGAGGAGGCGAGGGGGGCACGTCCGGCGGGCGGGGTGATTGCCCCACGCTGATAGGATCGAAGAAATGGGCAGGGGCAGTCACAAAATCCGCCCGGGAGGTCCGGAAGATTCGATGCGAGGGAGAGGATCGCGCCGGGCCCGGGCCCGAGGCCCGTCGGCCGGGCGGGCCAGGCACGCGGGACCTGGTCCCGTCGGCCGGGCGGGGGTGCAGGGGGGGACGATGCGGGAGTCGGCCTCTTGCACAATGGGGCGTTGCGAGCGATCGTTTGACGGTGCCCGGCGGGCTGCTCAGCAGGGCCTGGGCCGTCGCCGCGGTGCGTATGACGAGGACGACCATGCCGATCACGAATGAGAAGATCAAGGGCCGCGCGCTGCTCGCCGAGATGTACGAGGACGACTACTTCCCGGACTTCCTCGTGGACAAGATCAAGGCCATCCTGCTCGACCTCTGCGAGCAGATCGAGCGCGAGCAGCCGAAGGACGAGCCGTCGCTGCTGACGCTGACGCACGCGGCGACCGAGCGGATCAACGCCCTCGAGGAGGAGTTCCACGAGCACGACAGCGAGCTCGAGACCGGGGCCCGGGAAGCCATGGGGGCCGAGTTCGACTTCATCGTGCGAGCGTATGGATTCGAGGAGGTCGACATTGAGGAGGTGATCGCGCCGCGCGAGTGGTAGTGGCGTGCTGGCGGTGGCGAGTCCGCACCGGCGCGAGGGAGGGGTGACCGGCTCCGTGTCGATCTCAGCCCCCTCATCAGGGCAGGGGCGGAATGTGGTCAGGATGACCCATGCAACCCCATCAGCCTCTTGCGGCTTCGCCGCCCGGGCACTGGGGTCATGATGACGCCAGCCACCCCGCAGGCTGGAGTCAACTCCTAACCCTTTGTTTTCCTTCCCCCCTCCCTTTACATTCCCTCTTTCTGTTCTCTTCCTAGTTTCTCCTTGATGGAAGCTGTGACCTAACCTAAACTCTATACCGAATCAATTGATCCTCAGCGATCTTTAAGGCGCCACAATCTTCCACAAAAGGATAATTTTTTGTCGGAATCGCACCAAACAGTCCAGGTGAGTGATTTTATGTATGTAGAAATTCTGAGAGTTAAGGATTTTGCGGGTATTAATGACGCAGAAATTCATTTAAGCAGATTTAATGTGTTTATTGGGCCGCAGGCTTCGGGTAAGAGCGTGTGCGCAAAGCTACTGTTCTTCTTTAAAGAGTCAATTAAGCGGCTTTCTCTTGGAGTAGCAGAGGAACAGACCAAGCCGCAATTATGCAAAGAAGATCGTGAGCTCTTTCTAAGCTATTTTCCACCTAAAAGCTGGGGTGAAAATGCTTTTTATATTAAATATGAGTGTGGATCCTTTTTTATCGAAGTTTCTCGCAGAGAGCCATCGAAAGATAAGATCGACATAAGTTATTCTGATCAATATCATGCGCTTATTCAAGCGGCCAGGCGATTTCTGAAGAAAGGCCGCCACGACGAAGACTTCTTTGGGCAGTATGGAGTTCTGTCGTCCGTGAGAAAGAAGGCGGCTGCAGACATAAATCAGATATTAGCAAACAGTAACTTTTTCATTCCTGCAGGAAGAAGTTTTTTCTCTACTATTCAGAGTAATGTGTTCAGTTTTCTGGCAAACAATCTCCGAATCGATCCGTTTCTTGCGGAGTTTGGCCGTCTTTGGGAGAGATATAGGCACATTTATGCTCATAGGAATTACTATATTGGCGCCAGAAAAGGATCGACTCCTCGAGTAGTCTCTAAAGAGTTGACAGCCAGGGTTAACAAAATTATTTGTGGTAGCTATGAAATTATTAAAGGAGAAGATTTTATTCATACGAATGATGGAAGGATAGTGCCTCTGAATGCAAGCTCTTCTGGGCAGCAAGAGGCTCTTCCGCTTGCAATTACGCTGGCAGGTATTCCTGTAACACCAGATGCCGAGCATACCACGTTTATAGTTGAAGAGCCAGAGGCTCACCTTTACCCGAGTGCTCAGCGTGAGATCGTGCACTTGTTTGCTGCCGCCACAGATCTTACTTCTGTCGAGTCTTGCACCCAGTACATACTTACTACACATAGTCCATATATATTGTCGGCTATAAATAACCTCATGTATGGTTCTAATATTGTGAGCAGATATCCCAAGAAGGCAAAGGCTGTTGCAAAGGTGCTAAATCACGGAATTTTGATTGATCCAACTCAAGTTCGAGCTTATTTGTTTTCAGATAGTTCGATCCGATCAATAATGGATTCGGAAGCGGGTCTCATCGACGCTAGGGTTTTAGACCGCGTGTCAGGCGACATTGCTCGTGAATTCGAGGAATTAATGGAGATTGATCCAGAATTATGAGTGCCGAGCAAATTGAAACTGGCTGCACTACTAGCCACAATAAAAGACGCTTTGTTGTCCGTGAAAAACGGAGTTCTGTCTGCTTTACTAACCAGAACGAGCACAAGATTGACCAGATAAAAGTGGACGGTTGCGCTATAGAGGAGGGCATGAGGTGTGATTATTTGGTAAACGTTGATTCGATCGACGCTTCCATTTTAATCGAACTTAAAGGCGGGGATGTTGAAAAGGCAATAAAGCAGTTGGATGCAACCAATAAAAGGCTTGCGTGTATAATCAAGAATAATATAACATGGATTGTGAGTTCAACAAAATGCCCTCTGGCAAGCACAGCTATACAAGTGTTAAAGGTTCGCATAAAGAAGCAAGCTAACGTTACACTGCGAGTGCAAAATACACCGGTTGAACATAATATTTAATATGCGTTAGAGCTTTTGGTCTGGTGGGATTGGTTGAGAACTGCTAATGACTCAGTGAGGCGGTCCTGTATGAATTAGAATAAACACGAGGCTCGTCGGCGGGGTTGCTGGAGTCGTGTCGACCCCAGTTCTCCTGATCAGATCGGAAGCGAACTGGGGTCAGGTTGCCACCAGGCACCCACCGGGAGCAGAGAACGCCCGCGCAGGGGAGGAGGAGACGCGGGGCGGGGGCGAGGTCAGAAGCCGCCGTCGGAGGAGAGGGCGTCGCGGAGGCGTTCGGCGGTGGTGGAGTCGCCGAGGTCGGACTTGCCGAAGCCGGGGAGGGCGCCGAGGTCGACGGCCTGTTGCTGGGCGTCGGCGTAGTTGCTGACGAGCATGACGGGGATCTCGGCGAGGGTGGCGTCGGCGCGGAGGGTCTGGATCAGGTCGAGGCCGGACTCGCCGCCGCGGTCGAAGACGCGGTTGACCAGGACGAGGTCGTAGCGCTTCGGCTCGGAGCGGAGGGCGTCGAGGGCCTCGGCGCCGGAGTCGGCGGCGTCGACCTCGGCGTTGCAGGATTGCTGCAGGAATCGGGAGATCGAGGAGTGATCATAGCCGCACTGGCCGACGTTCAGGACGCGGGGGCGAGACATGGTGGTCGTCCGTCGGGTTCGGGTTTCAGGGAGGGGGTAAGGGCGGAGGTTCGCGTCAATCTCTCGGGGAACAAGGCAAACGGGATGCCAGGCAGTGTGTGGGGCATCTGCTGGCAGAGACGCCGACAGAATCGGTTCCGGTCCGCTCTCTCCGCGAGTGGCGGGGCGAGGGTTGCGGGACATGCCTGCCATCCTCTTGCCGACCGTCAGGGGCGGGGTGAGGGGTCTGAGTTCGGATTGCACGGCGTAGCGTCCGAGTCATCGGCCCCCTCACCCGGCCCGACGGCCATCCTCTCCCCCGTGGGCGGGGGAGAGGGGAACGCTTCGATCGCCAGGAGATTGCCGGACGAACCAAGTGAAGGGGGGCGAGGGCTGCTGTCGTCGGTTGTGGAGACTTCGGGCCGTCAGGGGCGGTCGCCCGGGTCGGGGTCGGAATCGGGTTCGGGCGGGAGCTGCTCGAACCAGGGGCGATAGGGGGTATTGACGGCCATCCGGCGATTGTAGTCGGGGGCGCCGTCGGCCCACCAGGGGGGGCCGCGTTCGCCGAGGGCGACCTTGGCGGCGTCGATCCGGGCGCGGGCGAGGCGTCGGGCGTCGTCGCCGCCGGAGCGTCGGGCGTGGCCGAGGGCCGACCGGGCGCCCATCAACTCGCGCTGGAGGCGGGAGCGTTCGGCGGGGTCGAGCGCCGGGTTCGCCATCCGCCAGAGGCGGCCCCTGACGACGAAGTAGCGGCCATCGGGGGTGACGGGGAACTTCATGGGAGGCCCGGAGGGGGAGGGACGGCCCGGCCCGGCCCGGACCGGCCCGGCTTCAGGGTGCCTGGTTGTCGAGGGCGACGTTCGGGCGATCGGGGTCGAGCACGAAGCCGATGTCGTCGAATCGGTCCTCGATGGCGTCGATGCCCTGGTCGAGCTTCATCGCCATCTCCTCGGGGTAGAGGGGGACGAGCCAGTAGAAGGTGATCGGCTCTCCCGAGGCCGTGTCGAGCCGGAAGATCTCGGGGTCGAAGCCGTAGGGGGGGAGCAGGACGACGCCGACGAAGCCGGTCCCCCCGATCGGCTCGGCGGGATCTCCGTTGGGGATCGAGTGGCCCCAGCCGATCCAGGTCTGATACTCGTGGGGGAGTCGGCCGACGGTCTTGAGCCACCGGATGGGCCAGTAATTGGCCTCGTCGCGGAGGGCTTCCTCGGAGAGCGGCCAGTCGGGGGGCAGGGCGATCATCAGCTCGGCCCTGCGGAATTCCTCGAGGCCCTCGGGGACCGCCATCGGGCGCTCGCTCACCCCGCTCGTCACGAGGACCTTGAACGGCCGGTCGTCGGCCGGTGGGATCAGCAGGACGTCGAGGTGGACCAGGTCGGAGACGACTTCGTGGAAGACGTGTTCGACCCCGCCGATGTGGCGTTCCAGGTGGGCCTCGATCTCCTCCAGGAAGAGGGCCGGCGACTCGGGGGGCGACCAGTCGCGGTCGGGGGGTTGGTGGCGGTAGATCGGACTCCCGGAGGCCGATCGTTCGAGCCCGGATTCCGGGTCATCGGGGTCGTGCTCGGCGGGCATGGAGGCACCTCGCTCGGGGGGGGCGGATCGGTGCGAAGGGATGGGAGGGGGCGGGCGCCGATCAGCCGCCGGCGCCTTCGGGCTGGGGGGCGTCGTCGGCGCGGCGGAAGAGGCCGGCGAAGCGGGTGCCGGCACCTCGGGCGGAGGAGCCGACGGCGGTGGCGGTGGTGGTGGCCTTCTGCTTGAGGCCGTCGAGGGTCTGGGCCCCCTTGTCGCGGACGGCGCCGAAGACGGCGGCGGAGATGGTCCTGGTGCCGCCGGAGACGATCGCGCCGAGCATTTTGGCCGCCTCGGCCGAGGCGGCGCGGCGGAGGGCGGGCTTCGGCTGGACGACGATCGCGCCGCAGTAGCGCTTGGCGATCAGGCCGACGCGGAGCGTGAGATAGGCGTTGGCGGTGCCGGACATGACGGAGTTGACCAGGACGGTGGCGGCGACCTGCATGCCGGGGATCACCCCGGCGGCCGAGCCGAGGGTCGAGCCGAGGATCGGCTGGACCTGCTGGTTCAGGTCGATCTCGTCGATGGCCCCGGCGGCGAAGGCGGTGACGGCGACGTTGGCGTAGAGCCGGGTCATGTCGCGGACGGTCGGCCGCTGGTGGTAGAGGTGGGCGATCTGCCAGACCATCCGGGACTGCGCGGCCAGGACGATCAGGGCGTCGAACTGGCCGTTCTGAGAGACGGCGGTCGAGAGGAAGACGACCGAGGCGGTGCTCTTGACGAGGTCGTCGGCCCGCTGGTCGAGCTGGCCGATGGCGCGGTGCAGGCCGTCTCGGGTGTTCAGCTCGGGCTCGGTGACGGCGGGGTTGGCGGCGAGGCGGGTGCGGAGGCGGTCGAGGTGGCCGTCGAAGTCGGGGTCGTCCTCGCTCCGGGGCGGGTCGAGCGACTTCGGCAGGCGGAAGAAGAGGACGACCGGCACGCCGATCAGGGCCCCGTACGAGCCGAGCAGGACGACGAGCGTCCCCTTGCCCAGCATCGGGTGGACCTCGCCCGCCAGCGTGACGACGCCGGCGGTCTGATTGACGACGACGACGCCGAAGGACAGCAGGATGAACCCGCTGACGAGGACGGCCATGCTCTTGATGGTGCGGTTCATGCGGGGACCTGCGTCGAGGCTCCTCGGCCGGTGATCGGGCGTCGTGAATCGGCCCGAAGGCGGGAAGGTCGGCCCATCCTGGACCGTCGGATATCATCCAACGCAACGCGATGCTTTGCAAGACCATTCGGCGGTTCGGGCGGCGGCGGCGGGCGGTTGACGGGTGCCGATCCGCCCCCATAAGATCGCTTCTCTGCCCCGACCGCCGGACGACGGGTGAGACCCACCCCAGGCGAACCGAATCGGACCGTCGTCGCGGTCAACATGGGCGCTCTCCACCTGACCCGCGCTCCCGAACCTTTTCGGGATTGGTGTCGGGTTCCCGAAGATACCCGAGGCCCCTTGGGCCCGCGGAGGCAAGACGACCATGGCATCTCAACCCGGCGGCAGCGGATCGATTCACAGTGTCCTGAACGAGAAGCGCGTCTTCCCTCCCCCTGAGTCATTCGCCAAGGACGCCCGGATCTCAAGCCTCCAGCAGTACGAATCCCTCTGGAACGAGGCGAAGCAGGACCCCGAGGCCTTCTGGGCCGACCGGGCGAAGGAGCTGCTGAGCTGGTCGAAGCCGTTCGAGACGGTGCTCGACTGGCAGGCGCCGCACGCCAAGTGGTTCGTCGGCGGCCAGTTGAACGTGGCCGAGAACTGCGTCGATCGCCATGCCGAGGGGCCGAATGCCGACAAGCCGGCCCTGGTCTGGATCGGCGAGCCGGGCGACGAGAAGACGTTGACCTACAGGGAGTTGCGCGACGAGGTGTCTCGGTTCGCCAACGTCCTGAAGGGGCTGGGCGTCAAGAAAGGGGACGTGGTCGCCATCTACCTGCCGATGGTGCCCGAGGCGGCGATCGCGATGCTCGCCTGCGCCCGGATCGGGGCGCCGCACACGGTGGTCTTCGGCGGGTTCAGCTCCGAGGCCCTGGCCGGCCGGATCCAGGACTGCTCGGCCAAGGTGCTCGTCACCTCCGACGGCGGCTACCGGCGCGGCAAGGTCGTGCCGCTGAAGGCCAACGCCGACGGCGCGGTCGACCACTGCCCGACGATCGAGAAGGTGGTGGTGCTCAAGCGCACCGACGACGACGTGCCGATGGCCGAAGGGCGTGACGTCTGGTGGCATGAGCTGGCCGAAAAGGCCTCGACCGACTGCCCGGCCGAGCCGATGGACAGCGAGCACCCGCTGTACATCCTGTATACGTCCGGGTCGACCGGCAAGCCGAAGGGGATCCTGCACACGACGGCCGGCTACCTGCTGGGCACGACGTATTCGACGCAGATCGTCTTCGACCTGAAGGACGATGATATTTACTGGTGCACGGCCGACGTCGGCTGGGTGACGGGGCACAGCTACATCGTCTACGGCCCGCTCGCGCTGGGGGCGACGGTGGTGATGTACGAGGGGGCGCCCAACTTCCCGGACGAGGCGCGCTTCTGGAAGATCGTCGAGGACCACAAGGTCACGGTCCTCTACACGGCGCCGACGGCGATCCGGGCCTTCATGAAGTGGGGCAAGCAGTTCCCGCAGCGGCACGACCTGTCGAGCCTCCGCCTGCTCGGGTCGGTGGGCGAGCCGATCAACCCCGAGGCGTGGATGTGGTATCACGAGGTGATCGGCGGCGGGAAGTGCCCGATCGTCGACACCTGGTGGCAGACGGAGACGGGGGCGATCATGATTTCCCCCTTGCCCGGCGCGACGCCGACCACTCCCGGGTCGGCCACGCGGCCGTTGCCGGGGATCGTCCCGGAGATCCTCGACCACGACGGCAACCCCGTGCCCGACGGCCACGGCGGCCTGCTGGCGATCACGAAGCCCTGGCCGTCGATGCTCCGGACCCTCTGGGGGGACGACGACCGCTATCAGCAGACCTACTGGTCGATGTTCCCCGGCCGCTACTTCACCGGGGACGGCGCCCGCAAGGACCAGGACGGCAACTTCTGGATCATGGGCCGCGTCGATGACGTGTTGAACGTCTCCGGCCACCGGCTCTCGACGATGGAGATCGAGAGCGCCCTGGTCAGCCACCCGAAGGTGGCCGAGGCCGCCGTCGTCGGCAAGCCGGACGACCTGAAGGGGCAGTCGGTCGCCGCCTTCGTGACCCTCGAATCGGGCCAGGAGCCGAGCGAGGAGCTGAAGAAGGAGTTGGCCTCTCACGTCGTGAAGGAGATCGGCGCACTGGCCCGGCCCGACGTGATCCGATTCGCCGAGGCCCTGCCCAAGACCCGGTCGGGCAAGATCATGCGGCGGTTGCTCCGCGACGTCGCCGCCGGGGTCGAGTCGACTGGCGACACGACGACGCTGGAAGACTTCACCGTGATGGCGCAGTTGCGGCAGTCGGACGAGTGAGCGGCGGCAACGGCCGGGCATCGGGCCTGAGCCGTTGACCCTGGGCAACGGTGGACATGACGAGCCACTCGCATCACCATGCGAGTGGCTCGTTTGCGTTCCTGTGATGATGACCCGAAGAAGCGGTATGATGTTTGCTCAACGAGGGATCGGTCGAGCTTGCGTGCGCGGGCTTCTTCAAAAGGGGGTGCTGTAAGCTCGACGCCTGATGCGGTCTGTCATCAGAAGCCAGGTGTTTCGTCTCCCGGCGCTCTGCGGTTGGCGTGGAGGAAGGGTTGAAGACGTGCCTGGATTTGCCCGCGATCCCGTCGGCCCGAGCCGATCGGAGTCCAGGTCGCGCGCGCCGCCGTACGGTGGCCCTTCGAGCCACGCCGGAGCCGATCATCATGCAGGGAACGGTACACTGGGTCGATTATTCGATCATCATTCTTTTTATCGTGTACGCGATACGCAACGGCATCCAGTCGAAGTCGGTCGCGTCGAAGAATGTGGAGGAGTACTTCCTGGCCGGCCGGACCCTGCCCGGCTGGAAGGCGGGGTTGAGCATGGCGGCCACGCAGTTCGCGGCCGACACGCCGCTGCTGGTGGCGGGGATGATCGCGGTCTCGGGGATCTTCTCGCTCTGGAGGCTGTGGATCTACGGGGTCGCGTTCCTGGTCCTCGGGTTTATTTTGGCTGGGAGCTGGCAGCGGGCGGGGGTGATCACCGACGCCGAGCTGACCGAGCTGCGGTACGGGAAGAAACCGGCCGCCGCGTTGCGGGGGTTCAAGGCGATCTACTTCGGCACGATTTTCAACTGCACCGTGCTGGCGATGGTCCTGCTGGCCTCGACCCGGATCGCCGAGCCGTTCCTGACCTGGAATGAGTGGCTGCCGGCGCTGCTGTTCGACCCGGTCGTGTGGCTCATGGAGTGGCTGCAACTGGATTTGAGCACGCTCCACCCGGGGGATCCGGAGCTCTACATCCGATCGGCGAATAATCTGCTGTCGATACTGGCGATTTTGCTGGTGACGCTCGGCTACTCGGCCACGGGGGGCCTGCGGAGCGTGGTGGCGACCGACGCCGTACAGCTCGGCCTGGCGCTGGTGGCCACGGCGGCGTTCGCGTTCATGGTGATCCGCGAGGTCGGCGGGCTGGGGGCGCTCCAGTCGGGCATCCAGGAGAAGTTCGGCGGGGGGCTGGGGCCGGGGGGGATCTCGGCCGGCGAGATCCTGGCGTTCACCCCCTCCAGGGCGCGCGAGGCGAGCATGGCCCTGCTGGTCGTGTATGCGACGCAGTGGTTCTTCCAGATCAATGCTGACGGCACCGGCTACCTCGCCCAGCGGACCATGGCCTGCCGGTCGCCGAGGGACGCCCGCGTCGCCGCCCTGACCTTGACGACGGTCCAGATCTTCGTGCGCAGCCTGCTCTGGCTGCCGATCGGCCTCGGCCTGATGCTGATCCTGCCGACCGACCTGGAGCAAGGGGGGGGGGCCGGGGCGCTTCAGCCCGGGGGCGTCGAGGCGGTGGTCGATGATCGGGCCGAGGCCGTGAATCCGCAGCACGATGCCGAGGCCGGTCGCGACGAGCCCGAGCTCGGCCCCGTCCCCGAGCCGAAGGAGGCCGCCGCCCGGCAGTTGGACGGTGAGGATTACGCCCGGGAACGGATCAAGGAGGATCGCGAATTCGCCTATGTGGAAGGGTTCAAGCAGATGCTCCCCGTCGGGCTGCTCGGCCTGATGCTCACCGGGATGCTGGCCGCTTTGGCCTCGACGGTGGACACGCACTTGAACTGGGGGTCGTCGTACTGGACGAACGATTTGTACAAGCGGTTCCTCAGCCGTCGCCTCTTCCGGCGCGACCCGGAGCCGAGGGAGCTGGTCTGGGTGGCCCGGGGCTCGAACGTGGCGATCCTGCTCATCGCGCTGGTGATCATGACCCAGATGCCTTCGATCCGCGACGCCTGGCAGGCCAGCCTCCTGCTCGGGGCGGGGATCGGGCCGTTGCTCCTGCTTCGGTGGGTCTGGTGGCGGGTCAACGCCTGGGGGGAGATCGCCGCCACGGTCGCCTCGCTCGCCCTGACCGCGCCGCTGCTGCTCTTGGTCCGCACGGACGACCCGGATCTGGACGTCTGGATCGAGGCCGTGCGGATGCTCATCATGGCGGTCGCGGCCTCGGGCGTCGGGGTCGGCGTGGCGCTGTATGTCGGGCCTGAGTCGAAGGAGAGCCTCGGCGAATTCTACCGCCGCACCCGGCCGCCGGGCTTCTGGGGGCCGATCGCCGAGGAGAACGGCGGCAGTGCGCGGGACGATCGGCACCGGCTGTACCGGGGGATCGGCGCGGTGGTCGCCGCGGCCCTGTCGATCTTCTCGATGCTCGTGGGGATCGGCTCGTTGATCTGCGGCAGCCCGCCGCCGACCTGGTGGCCCCACCGGCCGACCTGGCTCGGCTTCTGCCTGCTCTTGGGGTTCGGCCTGATGCCCGTCTGGTACTGGCTCGGGTTCTCCGAGGCCTCTGCCGAGCCGAAATCGCCGCCCCCCGAGGACCCCGACCGCAGCGAGGCTGCCGAGCAGCAGGTTGGCGCGAAGCCCGACGAGGACGAAGGAGAACGCCGCGGTGACTACAGCGAGACGGACCCCGACCCCCGCGACGATCTCCCAGAGGCGAAGTCGCCGCGGGGTTCCGGCCATCCCGACTCGTCCGGTATGTCCGGTTGAGCCTCGTCCGGCCCGGGGGGCGATCGCCCCCCGGGCGCGCGGTGGTTCCTCGGCTCCAGGCCGCTTCCGTTTGGGCATCGTGCGGTCAGGAGTGGCCCCGAGGATTCGGTTTTTTTCTCGCTGTCTGTCCCGCCGGACCGGCGATACCATGGGAGGGAGCCAGGGGGGTACGAACCAGGACGCGGGCGTCGCGAGCGACGCCGGCCACTCGGGCCGGCGCCGACGCGGTGGCCCAGGGAGGATGGCCCCATGGACAGTCCCCTGTTCGATCATGACCTCGATGGCCCGCCTCATCTCGGCGCGGCGGACGTCCGGGTCAGGCGAGAGACCGACGCGAAGTCGGGAAAAGGCCCGGCCGGCGGGCCGAAACCGCGCATGGAGCAGGCCGGGGATCGCCCGGGCATCGGGTGGATCGAGGGGGTGACCCTCTCCCAGATGATCGGCCTTGGCCTGCTGCTCGGCCTGCTGCTGTCCTCGCCGGCCTGGCTCGTCATGCTCCTGGAGCGGGGCAAGGCGTCCGCGATCGCGGAGACGGAGATGGAGACGGAGACGGAGACGGTGACGGCCCCGGCCGTGGTCGGGTTGCCGATCGTCGAGGCCGAGGCCCCCCGGGCCCCTCGCGAGGTCGTCGGGCTGGCCGAGTTGATGGAAGGGGCGCGGCGGACCGCCGCATCGAGCGGCTGGATCGCGACCGGCCGGCCCGACCCGCTGCTCATGACGGCCGTCGAAGACCTGGTCGATCGATTCCGCGAGGCGACCGGCGAGGCCGGGCTGCGGCTCCCGGTCCGGTTCGACGAGGTGACGCCGATGCCCGCGGACGCCGCGGCCTCGGAAGACTCGGCCGGCGTCCTCTCCCGAGCCCTCCAGGTCGCGGTGGCCCCCGAGATTCCGGGAGGCCCGGCGGTGTTGCGGGTGCAGGAGGCGAGGGAGTCGATCCTGATCGCCGATGGCGACATCGTGGTGTCGTACCCCAGGTCTTGCCTGATCGTGGCCACGGGGGCGGTCGAGGTCGGCGGCTTTGCGACCGATTGCGTCGTCTTCGCGGGCAGGATGGTCCGGTGCTACGGCGATTCCAACAGCCTGCTGGCCGCCGGGTCGAAGGTCAGGGTCGACGGTCTGATCGGCCTTGATCCCGTGGAGCACCGGGCCATCTATTCGGCCCCCGATCGGGTCGCCTTCCGGCCGGACGACCGGGACGTGACGGTCGTCAACGCCGGGTCGGTGACGGGCCCGCCCGACTGGCCCGACCCCACCCTGTTCCGGCGGATCCAATGGTCGGCCCTGGACCTCGGCGATGCCCGTCGCGCCGACGGGGACTTGCCCGAAGGCCTCGTCCGCTTCGGGCAGGCCCGCTCGTTCGTGCCGACGGTTCCGGGCAAACTCCGGGCGGAAGAATCCTTTTATGTCGAGTCGGCCGATGGCGCCTCGACCTTGACCCGACTCGGCGAGCCGATCGCGGATGCGGAGGGCCGGGCGATCCCGGTCCTGGAGGGTTGGACCCCGTACCGGATCAGCGACGGCTATTCGATGCTCTGGGACGGCCGGCGGTATCTCGACGTGCCGCACGAATTCACCGGCGGCGGGGTGCCTGTCAGCCTCCCCGGAATCCCGGGGACCCCCGTCCCCCCCGCCACCAGCCATCGGCCGGGGGCGGGGATTCCGGAACTCCCGGCGACCCCGGCCCGGCCGGCCGGGCCGGTCCTCTCGCCGGCCTCTCCGATCCCGCCGGCCTTTCCGATCCCGCCGGCTCACGCCTTCCCCGGTTAACGGATGCGGACCTCGAACGGCAGGATCAGGACGGCCGGCTCGCGTTCGACGAGGCGGCGGAACTGCTCGGCGCGGAGGGCCATGCCGCGGATCGGCTCGGGGAGGGCGGATTCGAGGCCGATCCGGGGGGACTGGATGCCCAGGCCGTCGAGGCTCTCGGAGAGGGACTCGAGGATCGACTTCGGCTCGGGCAGGGCGAGGCGTTCGACCTTCTGATCGGGGTCGAGCTCGGCCAGTTGCTTGGCGTGGGCGATGGCGTCGTCGAGGGTGCCCAGCTCGTCGACGAGGCCGAGGTCCTTGGCGCGTCGACCGGAGTAGATGCGGCCGCCGGCGAGCTTGTCGAGGGCCTCGTACTCGGTGTCGCGGCCGTCGGCGGCCTTCGAGACGAACTGGCGATAGGTGTCCTCCATCATCGCCCGGACGGCCTTCTCCTGCTCGGGGCTGAAGCGGGAGAAGGGGGAGAAGAGGCCGCCGTTCTCGCCGACGGTGACGGTGTCGGTCGAGACGCCGACTTTCTCCAAAAGGCCGCCGAGGGCGAACTTGCCGCCGACGACGCCGATCGACCCGGTCAGGGTGCCCGGCTCGGCGAAGATCGCGTCGCAGCCCATGCTGATGTAGTAGCCGCCCGAGGCGGCGGTGTCGGACATGCTGGCGACGACCGGCTTCTTCGCCTCGACGATCGCCCGCCACATCAGGTCGCTGGCCAGGGCGCTGCCGCCGGGGGAGTCGACGCGGAGGACGATGGCCTTGACCGAGTCGTCCTCCTCGGCCTTCTCGATCTGCTCGATGATGGTGTCGGAGCCCATCACGGCCTCTCCCAGGAGCGAGCCGGGGGAGGATTTGCCCGACTGGATGACGCCGGTGGCGTAGATGACGGCGATCTTCGGGTCGGAGGTCTTTGCCTTTTTCTTCCCCTCGCCCGAGAGCTCCTGCATGAGCTTCATGAAGCCGCTGAGGCCGGAATAATCCTCCGGCTCGGGCTGGCCGTACTTGGTCAGCAGGTCGAGCTCCTCGACGCCGAGTTCCTCGGCCAGGTTCGCCTCGACCTGGTCGGGATAGGCGAGGTCGTCGATGAGGCCGACCTCGCGGGCCTTGGCGGCGGTGTAGGGGCCGTCGTTGATGAGTTCGCGGACGGCGTCGGGTTCGAGTTTGCGGCCGTCGGCGATGGCCTGGATGAGCAGGTCGAACTCGTCGGAGAGGACCTCGGTCAGCTCCTCGCGGAACTCGGGGCTCATCTCGGTCCGGGTGTAGGGCTCGGCGGCCCCCTTGTACTCGCCGACCTGGAGGTAATCCGGCTCGACGCCGAGCTTGTCGAAGAGCCCCTTGAAGAAGGTGACCTCGGCCGAGAGGCCGGAGATCATCAAGGAGCCGCTCTCGGGCATGACGACGCGGTCGGCGGCCGAGGCGACCCAGTAATCGGCGTTGCCGGCCGATTCGAGGAAGGCGACGATCGGCTTGCCCGACTCCCGGAATTCGGCGATCGCCCGGCGCAGCTCGTTGGCCTTGCCGGGGCCGACGCCGAGGTCGCGGAAGCGGAGGATGAGCCCTTTCACCTCGTCGTCGGCCGCGGCCTTGGCCATGCGGTCGAGCAGGGTCGAGAGGTTCGTTTCGAGGGGGGAGCCGTCGAGGCCGAGGGGGGAGGGGGCCTCGTCGAGCGACCCCTTGAGGGTGAAATCGACGACCCTGGCCGGCTTCGGGGCCTCGGCGGGCTGGGCGGCGTCTGTCTTGGCGTCCTGGGTGTCCTCGTCGGCCCGGGCGGGGGCGAGGGAGATCGGCAGGGAGACGGCGAGGATCCAGGCGAATCGCGCGGGGTTCATCAGCACAAAAAGGCTCCGGGACGAGGGAAGGGCCGAGGCGCGATGGGCGGTCCGAGGAAATTGGGGGCACCACGGCCGGGAATTTGATTCGATCCCATGCTATGGTAATAAGGTTCTTCGTTCGGGTAGATTGGAAATTCAAGGAGTCGGGCACTTGAGATCGGGGCCGCCTGGTTGCTGGTGATGATGATCCGATCGATCGGCCCATCCTGCACTCACTGACCGACGCGGTGTCGCCGGCAGCCCGGACTGCCGGCCCTCGAATTTCGAGAGAAGACCCTACCCGCCCACTGGCCTCCAGGAGTTCGCCCCATGTCGCAAGGTACCCGCCAGCGACTCCAGCTTGAGACAATCGATGACGTGGTCGTGGTCAGCTTCACCGACAACAAGATCGTCCAGGACGAGGTGATCCAGGAAGTCGGCGACCAGCTCTACAGCCTCGTCGACGACCAGGGGCATTCGCGGCTCCTGCTGAATTTCAACAACGTGATGTACCTGTCCAGCGCCGCGCTGGGCAAACTCATCCAGTTGAAGAAGAAGGTCGGTGCCGCCAAGGGGACGCTGAAGCTCTGCTGCATCCACCCCGATTTGCTGGAGGTCTTCAAGATCACCCGGCTCGACCAGGTGTTCCCGATCTTCAAGGACGAGCAGTCGGCGCTCGACTCCTTCTGAGCTGACCCGACCCGGGCTGACCCGACCTGAGCTGAGCTGATCTGAACCGAGCCGAGTTGACCCGATTCGCGCTTCGATCCGATCCGGACCCTGGCCGCCGGAGGGCCTCCATGAGCCCCCCGTCCTCGTCTCCGTCTCCCGGAGACTCCGCGCTCCCGCTCGATGGGCCCTTGCTCACCGAGCACGATGCTGGAGGCGGGGTCGTCGTGGTTCGCTGTCGCGCCCGGTTCCTGGTGGAATCGGGGGTGATCGCGGCCTTCAAGGACGGCCTGCAGGGCCTCGCGGCCCGGCTCCCGCCCGGGCCCGGGGTGGTGGTGAACCTGGCCGGGATCGAGCACCTGTCCTCGAGCGCCCTGCTGGCGTTGATCCTCTTTCGCCGGCAGGTGCGGGACGAGCGTCAGGGCGAGGTGGAAACCTGTGAAGCGGTCCCGTGGGTCGCCGAGTCGTTTCGCCTGATCGCTCGGTTCTCCTGGGATCCGTATCCGAGCGAGGCCGCCGCGATCGAGGCGGTCCGCGCGGCGATGGCCGCGGACCGATCGGCGGGCGGCCCGGGCCGGTCGTCCCCGCCGCCGCCCCCGCCCCCGGCGGTGCCGCCGTTAATCCCGCCCCCGCCTTCGTGACGCGACGCCTCGCCCGTCGCGCGACCGGCCCGAAGGGAATCGGGGCGACCTGCGGACCCTGTGCTCGATGAAACGGATTTCGGATCGGAGAGGATCGCTGTGAGCGGCCCCGCCTCGACCCCCATGATGCAGCAGTATCGCGAGCTGAAGGCCCGCGACCCCGACGCCTTGCTCCTGTTCCGGATGGGGGACTTCTACGAGCTGTTCGGCGAGGACGCCGAACGCGCCTCGGCCTTGCTCGGCCTCGCATTGACGAGCCGGGACAAGGGGACCGACGCCATCCCGATGGCCGGGTTCCCCCACCCGGCCCTGGAGTCGTACCTGGCGAAGATCGTCGCCGCCGGGCACCGCGCGGCCGTCTGCGAGCAGGTCGAAGACGCGAAGCTCGCCAAGGGGCTGGTCAGGCGCGAGGTCGTCCGGGTCGTCACCCCCGGCACGTTGACCGACGACGCCCTGCTCGACCCGAAGGCGGCGAACTACCTGGCCGCCGTGGTCGAGGTGAAGGGGAGGCTCGGCCTGGCCTGGGTCGAACTGTCCACGGGGCGTTTCCTGCTCTGCGAGGTCCAGCGCCGGGAATTGCTCGACGAGATGGCCCGGCTCGACCCGGCCGAGATTCTCGTGTCCGAAACCGCGATGGACGCGCCCTGGGTCCGCCTGGTCCGCCAGCAAGGCCCGCACGTGCCGATCACCTGCCGCCCGTCGTGGGACTTCCAGCCGGGCGAGGCCAAGGGCCGCCTGTTCGAGCACTTCGGCGTCACGACGCTCTCGGGCTTCGGCCTGGACGACGAGGCGATCGAGGTGTCGGCGGCCGGGGCCTTGCTCTCGTACCTGAAGGACACGCAGAAATCGAGCCTGGGGCACCTGACGCGGATCGTCCCGTACCGCCGGGGCAGCACGCTCCTGCTCGACGAGACGACCCGCCGCAGCCTGGAGCTGACCCGGACCCTCCGGGACGCCAAGCGCGAAGGGTCGCTGCTGGCCGTGATCGACCGCACCTGCACGCCGATGGGGGCGCGATTGCTGGCGGAGTGGATGACCTCCCCGTTGACCGACCTCGACGGCATCACCCGACGCCACGCCGCCGTGGCCGAATTGCTGGCCGATACGGCCTTGCGTGCCGACCTGCGCGCGGCCCTCGACCGCGCGCACGACCTGGAACGCCTGGCCGCCCGGGCCGCGACTTTCCGGGCCTCGCCGCGAGACCTGGCCTGCCTGGCGAAGACGCTCGGCCTCTTGCCGCGCATCAAGGCCCGTCTCTCCGAACGCGGCGCCCCGTTGCTGAACGACCTGGAGCAATCGCTCGAACTCTGCCCCGAGATCCGATCGGGGATCGAACAGGCGCTCGTCGATGAGCCGCCGATCGCATTGAAGGAAGGGGGCCTGATCCGGGAGGGCTACCACCCGACCCTCGACGAGCTGCGGGAGATCGCCCGGGGGGGCAAGTCGTGGATCGCCCGCTACCAGGCCGAGCAGGTGCAGAAGACCGGGATCAACGGCCTGAAGGTCGGCTTCAACAAGGTCTTCGGCTACTACATCGAGATCACCCATTCGCAGGCCGCCGGCAAGGCGCTTCCCAGCGAGTACGTCCGCAAGCAGACGATCAAGAACGGCGAGCGCTACATCACCCCCGAGCTGAAGGAGTACGAGGATACCGTCCTCAGGGCCGAGGAGCGGGCGCGAGACCTCGAATACGAGCTGTTCCTGACCCTCCGCGACCGGGTCGCGGCCGAGGCCCCGCGGCTGGTCCAGGCGGGGGTCGTGCTGGCGACGGTCGATGTCCTCTGCGGCCTGGCCGAGCTGGCGGCCCGGCAGGGGTACTGCCGCCCCGAGATGGTGTCGGAGCCGGTCCTGACGATCGCCGACGGCCGCCATCCGGTGCTCGACGCGATGATGCCGCAGGGGGCGTTCGTGCCGAATGATGCGACTCTCGGCCCGGAAGACGGCATGGTTGTGATCCTGACCGGCCCGAACATGGCGGGCAAGAGCACCTATATCCGCCAGGTCGCCCTGATCGGCATTCTCGCCCAGATGGGCAGCTTCGTGCCGGCGAAGGCGGCGAGGCTCGGCGTGGTCGATCGGGTTTTTGCCCGAGTGGGCGCGACCGACGAGCTGAGCCGGGGGCAGAGCACGTTCATGGTCGAGATGACCGAGACGGCGAATATCCTGAACAACGCGACCGGGCAGTCGCTGGTGATCCTCGACGAGATCGGCCGGGGGACGAGCACGTTCGACGGCGTCTCGCTCGCCTGGGCGATCGCCGAGCACCTGCACGACGCGGTCGGGTGCCGGACCCTGTTCGCCACGCACTATCACGAGCTGGTCGACCTGGAGCAGTCGCGGCCGAGGTTGCGGAATTGCAACGTCGCGGTCCGGGAGCGCGACGGCGAGGTCGTCTTCCTCCACCGGATCGTCCCCGGGGGGGCCGACCAGAGCTACGGGATTCATGTCGCCCGATTGGCGGGGGTGCCGGGGTCGGTCCTCGATCGGGCCCGGACGATCCTGGCGTACCTGGAGCGGCACCACGGGACCGAGCAGATCGACGGCCAGGGGGGTGCAACCGCGAGTGAGGTCGCTCCCGGCGCGATGGATGGCCCGGATCCGCGCAAGGTCAAGACCGGACGGGGGATGCAGGAGAGCCTGTTCGCGGCGCTGCCCGACCCGATGATCGACGAGCTGCGCGAGGTGGACCCCGCGGCGATCGATCCGTCGGCCGCCGTGGCGTTGATTCGACGGCTCAAGGAACTGGCCGAATCGTCCTCGTGACGGATTCGGGGGGAGCCGAGCCGTGCCGAGCGGTCGGCCTGCGGTCAGTCGTGGGCCGACGGGCCGGCGGGTTGAGCGGGCAGGGGGGGCAAATCCCCTTCGAGGTGCCGCTCGATCATCTCGATCAGGCCTCGCAGGTCGGGGCGAGTCGCCGGAGATTCGCCCGCCGCGGGCGGGTTCGACATCGAGAGCAGGACCCGCGCGACGCGGCGAATCTGCTCCTCGGGACTGATGGCTTCGGCGTTCACGAGACTCATTCCGTGTGAAGAGCGAATGAACTTCCTCTTGAATCGTAGCCTTGTGGTCCAGCCTTGGCCAGTCGAAACTGTTCGGGAGAATCGTTGGGCTCCCGGTTCTTCCGGACAGACTGGCTGATCGCGCCCGAGCCTGCGCGACGTTCCCCACCCCTCGTCCCGGTGATTTCGGACATGACAGCCGACACGCAATGGCCCTTCGCCGATCCTCCCGAGACGGCCGTCTTTACGATCGACCGCATCCTCGACGGCGAGGCCCCCGTCCTGCTCGTCACGCACGACGACGATGACGGGGCCTGGCAGTTCCTCGACGGCGAGCACGTCTTCGAGGAGGACGCCCGGGTCGTCTCGCTGGGAGAGATGGCGCAGTTCGACCCGAGCCTGATCGAACTGGCCGATCTCCCGCTCGGGGGCTTCGCCTGGCGATCGGGGCCGGCGAAGCCCTGGACGCGGGGCGAGGGGGAGCCGCCCGCCGTGCTCGATTCCCAGGGGGCCTGATTCGACCGACGGTAGGGCGGGTCGATGGGGGGAGGGGACCGCGCGCAGAAACGCGGAGAAGAGAAATTCAAAATAAAGAGAGGAAAGGGAGGGGGACGGAGGCCGCGGTTTCCCTCGCGCCGCGTGTGAGGCTGCCTCACGGCGTTGAGATGCCAGGTCAAACCCCCTGGCGGGCCTGGCCGAAGCCGTGCGGCTGGCTCTGGACGGGCCGGGGTGCTAGACTGCCGCAATCGACCCGAATCCCGGCCGAAATCCTGCCCCGAGGGAGTACGCCCCACCGATGTCCTACACCTGCCTGAACCCTGAGGCCATCGAGCGGCTCAGGGCCTACAACACGCCGACGATCTCCAACGCCATCGAGGTCTTCAATGTCCGCCCGAGGCACGTCGGCTACCTGCCGCACCGGATTCGGAGCCTGACGCCGAACCTGGGGGTGATGGTCGGCTATGCCGTCACCTCGCAGACGAGGGCCTCGCACGACCCGAACCCGAGCCCGGATCTGAACGCCGATTACCTGCGCTACGTCGCGAGCCAGCCGGGGCCGAAGGTGGCGATCGGCCAGGACCTGGACGACGAGCCGGGCCTCGGCGCCCAGTTCGGCGAGGTGAACGCGACGATCCACCAGAAGCTCGGCTGCGTCGGCCACATCACCGACGGCTGCCCGCGCGACCTGGACGAGGTCGAGGGGCTCGGCTTCCAGCTCTTCGGCCTCAATCCGTGCGTGAGCCACGCGTACGTTCGGCTGGTCGATTTCGGCAAGCCGGTGACGATCGCCGGCGTCGAGATCAAGCCCGGCGACCTGATCCACGCCGACAAGCACGGCGTCTGCATCATCCCCGCCGAGGTCGCCGACCGCCTCGCCGACGCCTGCGCCCAGGTCGAAGCCCTGGAACGCCCCCTGCTCGAACACTGCCGCAGCGCCGATTTCGACCTGGAGCGCTACATCCAGCTCCGCGCGGAAATGAAGAACAAGATC
Source organism: Tautonia sp. JC769 (assembly GCF_040717455.1). Taxonomy (NCBI): domain Bacteria; kingdom Pseudomonadati; phylum Planctomycetota; class Planctomycetia; order Isosphaerales; family Isosphaeraceae; genus Tautonia; species Tautonia sp. JC769. Next base: position 61,515 of record NZ_JBFEFH010000010.1, on the reverse strand, counting down.
CGGGAGTGAGAGCCAGATCCCTTGCAGTCGATTGAGCGATGACCTCGGTCCCCTCCTCCTCGGAAGAAGTGGCCGGCCCCAATTCGAGGGATGAGCGCATTGCGGAGGCAAGGGTTGAATTCCGGCTCCCTCGCCCCGTTCGCGGGGAGAGGGGGCGGGGTTCGGATCGCAAGGCGTAGCGTTCGAGGCTCTAGCCCGCGGGGTGGCCCGGACAACGGCAACAACGGCACGTTGTCCGGGCGGCGAAGCCGCAAGAGGTTACAGCTGATGCCGCGCCAGTCATTCAAGCCATGCTTGAGCGGAACACCTCGTGTCGCTTCGCGACCCGGACAACGTGCCGTTGTCCGGGCCACCCCGCGCGAGGTTAGGTGATGGGGGGGGGCGGAGGGCTGGGAAAGAAGACGGGGACCACCTGATCGACGATGAACCCGATTAAGAGCCAGAGAAGGATCGTCAGGATGAGGATCAGGAAGCCGGCCGGGATTTGCCTCAAGGTGCGGATCAACCCGGCACTCCAGCTTCGGGCAGACATTCGATCGAGGAAGCGTACCAACAGGAGCGGCAGCGCGACCGTCGCGCCCCACCAATACGCGAGCCATAGGCAGAAGGTGCCATACCGCCAACCGGGGACCGGGAGTCGGGGAATCGAGGCGGCCCACGCCCACGCCAAGAGGAGCGCCGAACCTACGGCCAGGCGAACTGAGGCCATCATGAGGGACGGGCTTCGCATGCACACGATCGCAGACGCCAGGATGAAGCCGATCAGCATCGCGAAGGCGCTGAGGGGGTCCTGTGCCGCTCTGATGCGAAACCAGTCGGCGGCCAAGGCCATGGCTGCGATGCAGGCAAGGAGCCCAGCAAGGGACCTCTTGCGGTTTCGGACAGTCGCAGGTGGCTGAGAATTCATTGATGGACTCCGCCGCCTGACCTGGAGTAGGTCGACGAACTGACGTAATCAGCATGATACGCGGGGTGGCCCGGACAACGGCACGTTGTCCGGGCGGCGAAGCCGCAAGAGGTCGAAGCGGATGCCCCGCCTGTCATTCAAGCCACGCTTGGGCGGAACACCTCGTGTCGCTTCGCGACCCGGACAACGTGCCGTTGTCCGGGCCACCCCGCGGGATCATTCTTCGCGAAGGCTGAGGCATTGGACCGACTGGATCGTCTCGGCCGCGATCGAGACGATCCGCTCCTCGCCAGGTGTGGTCGCAGCAATGCCGATGTTCCGGAAGAGCCGATTCACGAAGGGGATCTTCGCGCCGGGGGAGTTCTCGGAGGCGACTCGCCTCGTCTCGGTCACCGACAGGACGATCTGCCGGGCCGATGCCTCGACGACCGTCCCTTCGAAGGTCGTTGCGACGGTGTTCTGGCGGTTCGCGACGGGTTTCAGCGCGATCACGCAGCGGCTGCCCTCGGGGATGAGCGTGGGGCTGCCGATAATCGTGATCACCGCTTCATCCCCGGCGGCTGCCTTCGCATGGGCGAGCGGGACGATCGCCAGCAGTGCGGCGGCGATGATCCGCACGTTTCCGTGGCGCATGGGGGTTCTCCCTCTGTGATGGCCGATTCCGGGCATGACAGTGAGGGAACTACGTGATCACGCGACGCCCGTCAAGGGGCGATCCGGACCCCTCAGAGCATCGCGTCGCCGGTCTGGGACGGGCGGTAGCGGGAGACGATGACGGGCTCGAGCTGGCGGTGGAGGGCGACGGCTTCCTCGGGCCGAAGGTCGTCGAACCAGAGGCCGTCGGTGGACCAGTTGCCGTCGCGGTACTCGAACAGGGCGGTGGCGTAGGGGGCGGGCAGGTCGGTGAAGGGTGGGGGGTCGAACCGGACGGCGACCAGGGCGTTGAGGGTCCGGGTCGAGCGGTCGCGGGCCCAGGCGATCTCGTCGCGCCAGTCGGCCAGCTCCCAGTGTTCCTGCTCCTCGGGGTCGATCCGGCCCAGGGCGGTGAGGAACCGGGCTTCGAGGCGTTCGCGTTGTTCGCGGAAGCGCTGACGGGCCTTCTCGAAGCCGATCTCCTCGCAGATCTCCCGGATCGGCCGGCGGAGGATCAGGTAGGCGATCAGCATCGAAAGCGGCAGCAACATCCCTGCGACGAGGTACCTGGTCATGGCCGCCCCTCTCCCGCGGGTCGCCAGGCGGAGTTGATGGTGATCATTCTAGAAGAACCGACAATGGCGCGGCAAGACGCCAGTTCGATCCCCCCAAAATCCCTCCGTCGGGAGCCCGTAATCCTCCGGATCGTCTCCAAAAAACGTCCCAGCGAATCCCGGGCCGATGGCCCACGCACCTGACCCGGACGGAGGGCAGGCCAGGGGGGCCTGGCTCCGCAAGTCGCGCACGATCCGAGGGCGACGGATGTCGGGCGACCCTCGGATCGTCCTCGAGCGATGGAGAACCGGACGGGGAGGGTGGGCCGGTCCGGGTCGGTTACGCGCCTCCCAGGAACCGCCCGAGGGCGTCGAAGCCGCGTTCGAGGGTCTCCATGCTGGTGGCGAACGAGACGCGGGCGAACCCCTCGGCGCCGAAGGCCGAGCCCATCACCATCGCCACGTTGACCGATCGCAACGCCGCCTGGCAGAAGCTCGTCGAGTCGGTGACGAGTTCGCCCCCGAGCGTCCGGCCGAAGTGCCGCTCGACGTTCATGAAGGCGTAGAAGGCCCCCTGGGGGGGGATGCACGAGACGTCCTCCAGCCCCTCGATCCGCTCGATCACGTAGTCGCGGCGCTTGCTGAATTCGGCCAGCATCCCGCGGATGGCCTCCTTCGGCCCGGTGATCGCCTCCAGGGCGGCCCACTGGCTGACCGAGCAGGGGTTGCTCGTCTCCTGGCTTTGCAGGGCCCCCATGAATTTCGAGACCGCCGGCGGGGCGACCGCCCACCCAATCCGCCAGCCGGTCATGGCGTAGGTCTTGCTCACGCCCGAGATGGTGATGGTCCGGTCGACCAGGCCCGGCCGCAGGCCCGCGAAGCAATGGGCCTCGGCGTCGCCGTAGAGCAGCTCCTCGTAGATCTCGTCGGAGATGACGCCGACCTCGGTCTTGAGCACCGCGTCGGCCAGGGCCTCGAGCGCCGACCGGGGATAAACCACCCCGGTCGGGTTCGACGGACTATTAATCATCAAGAGCTTCGACCGCGGCGTCACGGCCTGCAGGAACCGCTCGGGGGAGAGGATGAACCCCTCCTCCTCGGTCGTCTCCAGGATCACCGGCTCGGCCCCGGTCAGGCGGACCAGCTCGGCGTAGCTGACCCAGTAGGGGCTGGGGATGATGACCTCGTCCCCCGGGCCACACAGGGCCATCAGGGCGTTGTGGATGGAGTGCTTCGCGCCGTTGGAGACGATGACGTGCTGCGGCTCGACCGGCAGGCCGACCGTGCTCGCGTAATGCCGGGCGACCGCGGCCCGCAGCTCGGGGATCCCGGCGGCCGGCGTGTAGTGGGTCTTCCCGTCTCGGATCGCCCGCTCGGCGGCCCGACAGATGTGCTCGGGCGTCGGAAAATCGGGCTCTCCCAGCGAGAAGTCGAAGACCTCGACCCCCGTGGCCTTCAGCCGGGCCGCCTCGGCCGCCATCGCCATGGTCGCCGAAGGGGCCACCCACCGGGAACGTTCCGCCAAGCGGAGGGACATCGATCGCTCTCCCCCGAATCGTTTGAAGTTCGACATGAACACGCAGGAATTTCAACGCCTCGATCGCTCGACTTCTGTCCAGGAGCACCGCGTCCGTCCGAGTCCGCTCGAAGCGTCCCCCATTCTAGCAACCTCGGGCCTTGCGGTCACTTCACCGGTTCGCTGGTCGCGAGAATCGGTTTCGGATCGCATAATCCCGCCAACTGGAAGACTCGAACAAAACCTCCCAGGCTAGCCAAACTAACTTGCTCCCGCCGACTTCGCATTGTATGATGCCAAAGAGTAGGGAAGAGAGCATCGCCCGTTCGACGATTGACCTTGAGGTGATCGTTGGTTGAGGGCCTCGACGAGACGCACACCACTTGACGAGAGCCGAGAGCGAGGCAAGGGAGAGGTGTCGATGCGCCGGGTGGTGATCACGGGAATCGGGATTGTGGCTCCGAACGGCCTGGGACGCGTCTCCTTCACCGAGGCGATCGCCGAGGGGCGTTCCGGCGTCGGCCCGATCGAGAGCTTCGACGCGACCGGCCTGCCGGTCCGGATCGCCGGCGAGGTCAAGAACTTCGACGTGATGCCCTACCTGGGCGAGCACAAGAAGAACGCCAAGACGATGAGCCGCGCCGTCAACTTCGCCGTCGGTGCGGCGGGATTGGCCGTCGAGGATGCGGGGCTGGAGACCGATCGGCTCGACCCGGCCCGATTCGGCGTCTGCATGGGGACCGGCATCACCCCCATGTCGCTCGGCGAGCTGGCCGCGCCGGTGCTCTCGGGCGTGAGCGACGACGGGGCGCTCGACTGGAAGCAATTCTCGATCGCGCAGGCCGAGTCGATGTTCCCGCTCTGGCTCCTGAAGCACCTGCCGAACATGGCCGCGGCCCACCTGTCGATCCTGCACCAGGCGATGGGGCCGAACAACACGATCGTCACCGCCTGCGCCGCCGGCACCCAGGCCGTCGGCGAGGCCTTCCGCCTGATCTCCCGGGGCGACGCCGACGTCATGCTCGCCGGCGGCTGCGACAGCCGGCTCGACCCGCTGTTGATCGTCGCCTATCAGGCCATGAACGCCCTGAGCCGATCGACCCGGACCCCGACCGAGGTGTCCCGCCCCTTCGACGGCGAGCGCGACGGCTTCGTCCTGGGCGAGGGGGCCGCCGTCCTCGTGCTCGAAAGCCTCCAGCACGCCCGACGCCGACGTGCCAAGATCTTCTCCGAGGTCCTCGGCTACGGATCCTCGTTCGACGCCTACGGCATCACCCGGCCCGAGCCGACCGGCAAGGGGGCCGCTTTATCGATCAAGGCGGCGTTGAAGGAAGCGAAGTCGAACCCCTCCGACGTCGACTACATCAACGCGCACGGCACGAGCACCCGCCTGAACGACATCATGGAGACGAACGCCGTCAAGCAGGTCTTCGGCCACCGCTCCAAGACGATCCCGATCAGCTCGCAGAAGTCGATGGTCGGCCACCTGATCGGCGCCTCGGGGGCGCTCGAGGCCGCCGCGACGGCCATCACGCTCGACCGAGGCGTGATCCCGCCGACGATCAACCAGGCGACCCCCGACCCGAACTGCGACCTCGACTACGTGCCCAACACGGCCCGCGAGACCTCCGTCCGCGTCGCCCTGTCCAACAGCTTCGGCTTCGGCGGCCAGAACGCCTCGCTCGTCATGGCTCGCGTCTGACCGCCCGGGCCCGCAGGGCTCGGGCTCACGACTTGATCAGGTCCCACCGCGAGGCCGCGATCGTCCCGAAGGCGATGAGCGGGCCCCAGGCGGCGATCATCGGCGTCAGGACGCCGTTGCTGCCCAGATATTGCGCCACGTTGATCGTGGCATAGTAGGCCGCCGACGCCCCGAGCGAGAAGCCGAGGTTGATGAACGTGTTCCGCCCGACCCCCCCGAGGATCAAGGGGAGGGACAGGAAGAGCAGGGCCATGCCCATCAACGGCCGGAGCATCCGCATGTGCAGATAGACGGCGATCTCGGTCTTCTCCGGGTCGTTGACCGGGTCGGACAGCGCCGAGATCAATTCGGGGGTCGAGGCGTAGCGGAACCACTGGCGGTGGTCGCGGGTGATCGCCTGGAAGGTGACGCGGGACTTGAGGAAGAGGGTCCGCCCCCCCAGGTCCTCCAGGCCGTCGAGCGACGGGGGGAAGCCGTCGAGGGCCTCGGCCGCGTCCAGCTCGACGATCAATTCCGGGTCGATGGGTGCCTCGGGGGGGCTGACCCGGGCCCGTCGCAGGAGCCACCCGCCGGTCTCGGGCGCGGTCGGGTGGTCTTCGGGGATGTAGGTCGCCTCGGCCGCGTCGATGCTGCCGAACGACCCGATGACGGGCATCGGCAGGAAGGCGTGGAACTTGGTGACGGTCCGGGTGGCCGGATCCCCCTCGCCGCTGGCGCCGATCGAGATGCCGTCGCGGTCCTCCCGGCTGTGGAACTGGACGATCTTGCGGCCGTTGAAGTGGTCGGGCGGCTTCTGCAGCTCGTCGGCGACCTCGGGCATGATCCATTCCTGGTTGACGACCGCCAGGCCGTTGACCAGGCAGGCCGAGACGAGGATCGGCCGGATGACCCGCTTGGTGCCGATTCCCGCGGCGAGCATGGCCAGCAGCTCGTTGTTGCGCTGCATCCAGGTGGCCGTGAAGACCGCCGCCATCATGGCGATCACCCCGCTGAGCCGGTCGAAGAAGAGGCTCGTGCGCACGAGGTAGAAGCGGCCCATCTTCTGGAACAGGCCCAGGCCGCTGGCCACCTTGGCGAACTCGTCAAGGTTCGCGAAGGCGTCGATCACGACGATCAGGCCGACCAGCGAGACGAAGCAGATGAAATAGGCCTTGACGAATGCCCAGTAGCGCTGCCTGTCCAGGATCCGCAGCATCCGGTCCCTCCGTGGACCTCAAAGGTCCGACCGATCGATCGATCGAGCATCCCTGCCCCTTCGGGCGTCAATCGCCGCGCCGTGCCGCGATTCATCGACGAGGCCGCGAGCCTTCCCGCTAGTGCCGCAGCACCGGTCGCAGGACCAGGCCGCAGAGGATCGCCAGCACGAGGTTCCCCGCCCAGAGGGCGAGCAAGGGGTCGAGCATCCCCTCCTTGCCGAGGTTCACGCCGACGAGGGTCAGCGGGTAGTAGATGAGGATGATCGGCATGAAGCAGACCATGAAGGCGCTGAGGAAGTCTCCCCGGGCCCGCCAGATCCCCACCGGCACGCCGATCAGGACGAAGAAGAGGGGGCTGAAGGCGATGGCCACCCGCATGTGCTTCTCGGTCTCGAGCTTGTCGTACCGTTGATCCCAGTAGAGCGCGTCGTTGTAGGTGGCCCGGATCGTCGGCCAGTTGACCAGCCTCGGCCGCCCCGAGGCGATCCAGAGGGACGCGGCGATCGACTGCCGGTTGCGCTCCTCGACCGACTTGGCGAGGCACTCGGCCTGCTCGTCGATGATCTGCCCGGTGGTCAATTCCTGCACCGTGCCGACGAAGCGGTCGCCGTTGTTGGCCATCGGCAGCTCGAGCCGCTCCTTGTCGATGAGCATGAAGTCGCGGTGCCGGGCGGCGCCGAGCATGGCCGCGTCTTCGAGGATGACGACGACCTTCTCCCCCTCCTTGTCGAACTGGATCGAGGCGCGTTCGGCGTAAATGTGCATGTCAAACGGGGATTCGGCGTTCGGGTCGCGGTTGCGGTGCGAGAACCGGGCGCCGATCAGGACCTTGTCCTCCACGTCCCGGACCTCGATCTTGAACGGCCAGCCCTTGTTGTCGAACGACCGCTCCTTCTTGAGGATCCGATAGAACATCTCCTCGATGTTGCTCATCAGGGCCTTCTTCGCCTGATGGGTGGCCGAGGGGATCAGGTCGTTGCTCATGTAGATCAGGCCGACGCTCAAGATCGTGCCGAAGAGGAACGACGGCAGCATGACCGTCATCGCCCCCTGGCCCGACGCCTTGATCGCCAGGACCTCGTTCTCCGACGCGATCCGCCCGTAGACGACCGTCACGGCGAAGAGCAAGGCCACGGGCGCCGTGTACGGCAGGGTGCTCGGCACCGCCAGCGGCAGCATCATGGCGATTTCGCGAGGGCCGAGGCCCGTCTCGGCGGCCTTGCCCACGACCACCACCAGCACGAAGATGCTCGTGAGCATCAGCAATGCCAGCGAGAAGGACTTGGCCACCTGCCCCATGACGTACCGGGGCAGGATTCCGATCGCGTAGCGGCGAAGCAGTCCGTTCACTTCGGGTCCCCCGCGGTTCTTCCGGGGCGTCCAGGCCCCGGACCGATCGCCTCACGCGACCCGTTCGCCGCACGCCGCCAGGGCTCCGGCCAGGCGACGCGCACCCTCGCGCAACTGCGCTTCGTCCGGCACGCCGAAGCAGAGCCGGGCGTGGTTCGTCGGCACCGGCCCCGGTTCTTCCGGGAACGCATACGAACCCGGGACGTACAGCACCTCATGTTCCAGCGCCTTCGAGAACAACGGCCCATCCTTGCCCGTGTCGAGCCACTCCGGCACCGTCAGCCAGATGTAGAGGCCCCCCTTCGGCGTCGTCCACGACACCCCCTCGACCCCGCCGAGGTGCTCCTCCAGGGCCCCGAGCAGGACCTCGCACTTCGACCGATAGACCTCGCGGAGCCAGGCCACCTGGGCGTCGTAACTGCCGTCGCCGAGGACCTGGTCGAGCACGTTCTGCGCGAAGTTGTTCGAGCCGAAGTCGTGGTCCCCCTTCAGGCTCAGGACCGATCCCAGCAAGGACTCGGGCAGGATGCCGAACCCGGTCTTCAAGCCCGGGCTGAAGCTCTTGCTGAAGGTCCGGGCGAGGATCACGCAGCGGCCGTCCTCGTCGTGCCTCCAGACGCTCGACGGCTCCCGGCCGGTGAAGCTCAGGCCCCGATAGGCGGCGTCTTCGAGCACATAAATCTGATGCGACTTCGACCAGCGGTTCGCCAAGTCGACCAAGGGGGCCCGCCGATCGCCGGCCAGGCTCAGGCCGGTCGGGTTGCCGTGCTCGGTGACCGTATAGATCAGCTTCACCCGGGGCAGGTCGCCCGCCTCGTCGAGCTTTTGGAGGGTTTCCTCCAGGGCGGGGAGGCTCAGGCCGCCGTCGTCCGTCTCGATCCCGATGACCCGGGCCCCTCGGGCCTCGATCAGGCCCATGAAGACGAAGTAGGTCGGCGACTCGACCAGGACGATGTCCCCCGGGTCGAGCAGGGCCTCGGCCACGAGGTAGAGCAACTGCTGCGAGCCGTTGGTCATCACCGTCCGGTCGATGACGTGGTCGAACTGGCCCGGCAGGGCGTCTTCCTCCTGCTCCAGGCGGCGGACGAGCCGTTCCCGGAGCGAGCGGTCGCCGATCGTCGTGCCGTACTGAAGCGCCTTGCGCCCCCGGGCCGGGTCGCCGAGCAGGGCGTCGACGGCCCTCCGGGTCGGGTCGACCGGCAAGGAGGCGGGGTCGACGAATCCGGCGGCGAGCGAGATCAGGCCCGGATTATCGAGCGCGCACTTCATCAGGTCGCTGATCGGCGACCCCCCTCGATCTCGGGCCAATCGACTCAAGGACGACGACGGATTCATGTCAACCGCGGGGGTGAAAGGACAACGCCGGGCACGGGTTCGTCTCTCCATCAAATCTAACGAGTTTCATGGATCGGTCAACCCGCCCTCCGGCCGGGGGCAGAGGGGTCCACGCCCTCCGACACCCAGAGTTCGCCCGCAGGTTCGGGCCCGACGCATCCGGGATCATCTCGGGTCGGGTTCACCCCGCCGCCGCCATCGGCGGCCCGGAGGCTCGGGGCCGGGCCTCGTCCTCCTCCCAGAAGAAATAATCGATGCTGTTGGCCGGGTCGCGCCGGACGCGCTCCTCGATCAGGGTCAGGCCGTGCTGGACCCAGTGGGCCGCGAGCGATTCGTCGCGGGCGGCCTCCCGAGGGACCGAGAAGGCCGCCTCGAACTCGATCGCATAGGTCCCGTCCGGCTCGATCAGGCAGTAGGCCGGGACCACCGGGGCCCCCGACATCGCCGCCAGCGTGACCCAGGTGGAGGAAAACGTGTACGAGCGTCCCAGGAACCGCGCCGGGGCGTTCGGCGGCGTCGGCCAGCGCACGTCCGAGGCGATCGACAGCACGATCTGCTCGCGGAGCACCCGGGCCGCCCGAAGGATCGCGCCGGCCGCCTCGGCCGGGTTCGCCTTGCGGGAGACGAACAGGCGAGACTGCCCCAGCGGCCCCTCGGTGGCGAACTGCGCCGCCATCAGCTTCGAGATCGACCGCGGCCGCTCGCCGAACATCCGCCACGCGTACCCCTGCCAGATCATCCAGTACGCCATCAGCATGTGCGCGCCGAAATGATTGCCGAGCAGGACCACCCCGCGCCCCCGGCCGACCGCCTCGTCCAGCAACTCGCGCCCTTCGACCCGGAACAGGCCGTGCAGTTGCGCATCGGTCCGGTCGTCGAGCAGCATGTCGCGGACCCGCGACCGGACCTGATTGGCCGAGAGTTCCGGGCCGATCCGGGACGGGTCCCAGTCCTCGCCGAGGGTCGCCGCGTGGGTCCGGATGGCCTCGTCGTATCGCTTGCGAAGCGACGGCACGAGCCGGTAATCCAGCCGGCCGATCGCGTCGACCGCCCGCAAGGCCGTCCGGGGCGGCAGCCGCCGCAAGACCGGCAAGGTCGCCCGCAAGATCCCTTTGCGCGTATTGACCCCACGACGCCCCATGCCTGATTGACCCCTTTATTATTTCCGAGCCGCGACCGATGTGGACCGCCCCGTTTGCCCCCGCCGGAGAGCGCCTCGGAACGGCCAGGCGCACCGGCATCGCCGGGCCCTGACGATCCGAGCATCACCCCGGGCGATTCAGGCCGCCTGCGAGGCCCGACGGTCGAAGACGTAGCCGACCAGGTCGCCCACCGTCACCAAGCCCGCCAGGTCGTCCTCGTCGATCGCCACGCCGTAGGTGTCCTGCACCTCCAGGAAGACGCTCACCAGGTCGAGCGAGTCGACCCCGAGATCCTCGACCAGCGACGACTCGGGCGTGATCGTCACCGACTCGTCGAGCTTCACGACCGATCGGATCAAGGCGCAAACCGTGTCGAAGAGTTGGGTGTCAGGCATCGGTTCCTCTCCCGAAGACCAGGGCGTTATTCGTCCCACCGAATCCGAACGAGGCCGACAGGATGCGGTCGAGCCGCGCCTCCCGCCCTTCGCCCGGAACGTAATCGAGGTCCAGTTCCGGGTCGGGTCGATAGTTGACCGTCGGCGGCACGACTTGCTCGCGCAGGGCCCGCACGCAGACCGCCGCCTCGATCGCCGGGGCGGCGCCGAGCGCGTGGCCGACGGCCCCCTTGATCGAGCTGACCGGCAGCCTCGCGGCCCGATCGCCGAAGATCCGCCGCACGGCCTCCGTCTCGACCCGGTCGTTGATCGTCGTGCTCGTGCCGTGGGCGTTGTAATAGTCGATCTGCTCGGGGTGGACCCCGGCGTGGCCGATGGCCGCCTCCAGGCACTGCCGGACCCGGTCCGGCTGCGGCTGGGCCACGTGGAAGCCGTCGGAATTGGTCGCCCAGCCCAGCAACGTCGCCAGCGGCGTCAGCCCGAGGCGGTCGACGGCCGACTCGGTCGCCAGGACGAGGATCCCCGCCCCCTCGGCCATCAGGAACCCGGCCCGGTCGCCGCTGAACGGGCGGCTGGCCTGCGAGGGGTCGTCGTTGCTCCGGTCGTTCGGCTTGCGGCCCATCAGGGCCTTCATCGTCACGAAGCCGTTGACGATCTCGGGCGTGAAGGCGCTCTCGGTCGCGCCGACGACGGCCACGTCGGCCTCTCCCGACCGCAGGAGCATCGCCCCGAAGATGATCGCGTGCCCGCCGCTGGCGCAGGCATTGGCCGGGCAGAGGCTCGGCCCGTGCAGGCCGAGCTGCTGGGCCACCTGACCGGCCGCTTGATTGGCGATCAGGCCCGGGAGAAGATAAGGCCCGGTGGCCAGCGACTTCCGCGCGGCCAGTCGCTTGCTCTCGGAGTGGTAGAGGTCCATCCCCCCGAGTCCCGAGCCGACGACCACCGCCACCCGGCTCCTCGGCAGGTCGGCGTCGAGCTTCGGCTCCAACCCCGATTCGAGCCAGGCCTGCCGCGCTGCCCTGACGCCGAAGTGGACGAACCGGGAGCCGAGCCGGTTGATCGCCGGGTCTTCCTCGGCCGTCCCCGGCCCGACGCCGTCGACCAGGCCCGCAATGTCCTGCAAGTAACTGCCCGGATCGAGTCGATCCGGGTGCCGGGCCAACCCGGACTTCCCGGCGACGAGCCCCTGCCAGGTCCGGTCCAGGTCGTTCCCCAGACAGGTGACCGCGGCATGGCCGACCACCCTGATTCGATCCGACATCCGATGCCTCCCGGTTCCATCCGTCGCCGGGCCTTGGTGTGTCCACGCGAAGCACCCGCCGGCCGACCCATTGCGTCCTTGAGCCAATTCCCGGTGGTTTCCCCTCCGAATCGCCGGTCCCCCGGCGCACCCGAAGCCTCGAACCACCGGCCTGGCCGGTCGACCGGACGAGGGTTCTAACACGAAAGGGACATTTCGACCATGCAGCTTGTGAAATTTCTCGGACCCGATTCCGAACAGCCCGCCGTCGGCCTGATTTCGGGCGATTCCGTCCGCCCCCTGCGCGGCTCTCGGCGGATCGCCACCGTCCTGCACGCCGCCGACCCCGCCGCCGAGGTCGACCGCCGTCTCGCCCCCGAGTCCGAGGCGTTGCCGATCGCCTCGCTCCGCCTCCTGCCCCCGATCGACGACCACGAGATCTGGGCCGCCGGCGTGACCTACATCCGCTCGAAGGTCGCCCGCGAGGAGGAGTCGGAGCAGGGGGGCTCGTTCTACGACCTCGTCTACTCCGCCGACCGCCCCGAGCTGTTCTTCAAGGCCACCGCCGACCGCGCCGTCGGCCACCGCGCCCCGATCCGCGTCCGCTCCGACACGAAGTGGAGCGTCCCCGAGCCGGAGCTGGCCCTCGTGCTCGACGACACGCTCCGCCTCGTCGGCCTCTCGATCGGCAACGACGTCTCCGCCCGCGACATCGAAGGGCGCAACCCGCTCTATCTCCCCCAGGCCAAGGTCTACGCCGGGTCTTGCTCACTCGGCCCCTGCGTGACCCTCTTCTCCAGCCTCTCCAACCCCTCCGATCTCTCCATCACGCTCGATATCCACCGCGACGGCTCCTCCGTCTTCTCCGGGGCCACCTCGACCTCCCAGCTTGCCCGGTCCTTCGACGACCTGATCCACTGGCTCGGACTCGACCAGGCCTTCCCCGACGGCGTCGTCCTCCTGACCGGCACCGGCATCGTCCCCCCCGACGAGTTCACCCTCCACCCCGGCGACGTGGTCCGCATCACCATTGAAGGCCTCGGCACGCTCGAAAACACGGTTGCTGGGCGGTGACTCGATCGACTACGCTTTGCCACACGATCTTGACAATGGTGCCACTCTGTGGCACATTGCCTCGGTCGAGTGGTTCATGAACCGACATTGAAATCGCGATCGACAGGCCGCCGTGCGGAGGCTGGTGGGAATGCATTCGAAAGAGCATCTCACGCTCGTGCATAACGCTGTGCTTAAACCTCAGGATTGGTTGAGATTCGTCCAGATTGACCCATTCCCAGGTCAATGGTCTCGGCTTGGCCTGTCCGATCACGATCTTCGGGCCCTAGAATTGCTCATCATGACTGCTCCTGAGGAGGGGGCTGTCATTCCCGGGACTCAAGGACTCCGGAAAGCGCGGTTTTCAACCCCCGATTCGGGGCGGGGCAAACGGGGGGCTTACCGGGTGTTTTACGTCTATTTCCCCGAACATGGGATCGTCACGCTCATGGCCATTCTCGCCAAGGGCCAACAGTCCAATCTTTCGAAGGCCGACTGCAATGCGTTGGCCGCAGTGATCGGACGGCTCAGGCGACTTTTGAATCAAGGGGACATCCAATGAACGAGGACAAGCGGCTCTCTCCGCTCGCGGCCGAGATGGTTGCTGGCCTGTCCGCGTTCTGCGACGCGCTCGAGGCCGGGGAACCGGTTGGGAAGCGCTTCACCGTCAGGACGGTCAGCCTCGACATCCATCCGAAACCTTATGGACCCGACGACGTCAAGGAAGTACGCCGAAGACTGGGAGCCAGTCAGGCATTGCTTGCCGAGTTCCTGGGCGTCAGCGTCAAGACCCTCCGCTCCTGGGAGCAAGGCAGTCGGCCTGTCCCAATGATTGCTTGCCGATATCTGGACGACCTTGTCGCCTATCCTCAGCTCTGGATCGAGCGTGTGAAGGTGACGACGAACCAGGATTAATTCGGCTTGGTGGAGATCGGTCATCGGCTGGCTCGACGCGAATCGCTCCATGAAGCGAATGAAGGCCGGTTTCCCCCCACTCACTCATCCGGGCTGGAGAACTCGCTCAACGGCAGGTTGACCGGCCCCTGGCTGCGGGAGCTGCGGGCGACGGCCTCGGTGAATTGCATGTAGCGGGCGCCGGTGAGGAAGTCGGTCCGGGTGACGAGGCGTTCGCCCCGGATCGCGGCGATGAAGTCGGCCTCGACCTGCCAGCCGCCGCGCTCGGCCTCGGGGATGGCCACGGGGCGGAGCGGGTGGTTGAGGCGACCAACCTGAATTGCGTCTGTCTCCAGGTCGTAGAGGATCGACCCCCGGGAGCCGTACAGCTCGATCGACGTCCCGAGGTTGTGCCGGACCACCCCGCTCAGGCGATAAACCCCGATCGACTCGTCCTCGTGCGTCGTGAAGACCTGCACCGTGTCGGGCGAGCCGACGCGGGCCTTCTTGCCGGTCTCCGGGTCGGTCCGCGTCGGGATCGTGATCGCGGCGCGGGCCAGCACCTGCACCGGCGGGGGCGACCAGCGCAGGGCCGTCTCATGCAGAATTCCGAGGTTGAGCATGTTGAAGCCCGAGTACCTCGTGATCTGTCGCCAGTGCAGGGGGGTCGTGCGGCTGGCCCACTGGTCGGAGAGGCCGTGCACGTGCACCTCGCGGAGCGTCCCGAGCAGGCCGCGGTCGATCAGGCGCCTCACGAACGAATCCCCGGCCAGGCCGAGCGGGCTGGGCACGACCATCGCCGCCAGGTGCTTCGCCTCGCGCGAGCGGTCGAGCATCCGCTGCGCCTCGCGGGCGTTCATCGCCATGCGGGCCTGGGTCAGGACGTGCTTGCCCGCGTCGAGCGCCGCCAGCGTGATCGGGCAATGCAGATACGGCCACGTGCCGATGACGACCGCATCGATCGCGTCGTCCTCGACCAGGCTTTCCCACGACTCGTAGATCTGCGGGATGTCCCACTCCCGGGCCACCCGCGCCGACGACTCGCGGCGCCGGTTGCACACCCCGACCACCTTCACGCCCGGGATCGCCCTGAAGCCCGGCAGGTGCCGCCGCTGGGTGATCTGCCCGGCGCCGACGATCCCGATCCGAATCTGTCCGGCGGCCATGCCCGTCACCCTTCGATCCGATCCGCCCGAGATCGAACTCACCCTTCGCCCGGCGGGCCGTTCCCCCGAGGGTGCCCATCATACCCTGCCGGACCCCCGGCGCAACCCGCCTGCCGAGCCCGGGCCGTCCGATCGGTGGTCATTCATGAATGAGGGGCGTCATGGCCGGCCTCGCCCGGGGCGGTCGCCCCCGGTGCCTCGGGTTCGCAGTCGATCGCGAGCAGGCACCCCGGTTCGAGTCGCAGGGCCGGCGCCTCGTCCGGGCCCAGCACGAGCCGCCAGCCGCGTCCGCTCGCCTGCGGGGCCGTCTCGACCGCGTCGGCCATCGCGATCAGCAGGTCCGCGAGCATCCGGAACGATCGGGGCGTGCCCTCGATGCTGATCCGGTCTTCGGCGAAGCTCGGGGGCCCGTCCGGCCGAATCGCAAGCGAACCCTCGGGCGCCTGGGTGAGGATCTGAAGAACTCGGTCCATCAGCATTCGATCTCCGATGGGGACCTCCGGCCGGGGCGAGGGTCGGCGGTCCTGCGCGACGGGTGTTCGGTCTCGGGCCGGGCGGGGGGGACGGCCCGGACCGCCTTCGCCCGGCTCAGAAGCCGAAGTAGCCGCCGCCATACCCGTAGCCGTAGCCGTACGGGAAGCCGCCGTAGCCGATCCAGCTATAGGGATACGACGCGCCGTACGTGATCTGCCGGACGCCGACCGCGCCATACGGATACCCGCCGTACCCCCAGGGCGAGCCGATGCCCACCCCGTACGCAGGGTAGCCTAGGCCCCAGCCGCCGTAGCCGTAACCCGGGTAGCCGACGCCGCCGATGTTCAAGGAGAACGAGGTCGCCACCGGCAGGCCGAACCCGACGCTGCTGTAGCCGACGTTCCGCACGCCCAGGCCGCCGATCCCGAACCCGCCCAGGCCCCAGCCCGATCGGAAGCTGCGGGAGGCGTAGCGATTGACGCCGAAGCCCGGCCCGAAGTTCGAGCCGTAGAACCCGCCATAACGCGACAGGCCGACCGAGGTCCCCAGTCCTCCCACTCGGTTGGTCGCGAACGGAGACGCCAATGCCGGCTGATAGCGCATCCCGGTCCGGAGCCCGGTGATCGGATTGGCCCTCGGCCCGTACTGGGCGCTTGCCTCGCCGGCCGAGAGGCCCGCGAGGACAAGGCCCACGCCAAGACTCCGCAAGATCATTCGATTCATCGTATTCATGGGTGCCTCTCCAGGATGCGACCGGCCCGGTCCTCGTCTGAGCGTCGATCTCAAAACGGAATGGGCCGGCCCGGCGCTTCGATCCTTCTCCATTGTAGGGCTTCAATGAACCCCTTGGAGTCGCATTTTGCGTACCGAAGCATCGGGAGAGGCAACCCCGGAGCGATGCTCCGCGACTCAATCAGGCTCGTCGATCGGGCCTCCCGAGCCGGCCCCGGCCGGTTCCAGGGGGGGATCGTCTGATTCAGGAGCGTCGGCCGAGTCGGCCCCGGCAATCGCCTCGGGGGCGGGGGTTTCGCCAGAATCCTGGCGATAGACCAGGATCCGGTCGTGGACGAGGACGACCAGGTCGGTCCGGCCGTCGCCGTCCACGTCGCCGAGGGCCATCTCGCGGGGCTCGATCAGGTCGTCGAGGTTGCGGAATGACTTCTGCTCGAAGACCTGGAACGAGAGGCCGAGCGTCAGCTCGCCGTCGAGGAACGGGAGGATGTCGATGTAGTGGTTGATCGTGTCGGTCACGATGACGTCGGCCACGCCGTCGTTGTTCAGGTCGCCGGCGATCAGGTCGGCCAGGCGGCTGTCCTGGCGCTCGGTGGCGAAGCTGGCGAGCTGCTCCAGCCGACGCCCCCCCTCGCCGGTCAGGACGACGGCGAACTTGTCCGTGCCGCCGATCAAGAGGTCGTCCTTGCCGTCGCCGTCGAAGTCTCCCGTGTGCAGGCCGAGGAAGTCGATCGTGCCCACCGGCAGGGTCTGGCCCAGGCGGTAGGTCGCCCCGTCGTCCGGGCTCTCCAGGATCAGGAGCGACTTCGAGGTCCGGTCGAGCATCACGATCTCGGGCGAGCCCTCGCCGTCGAGCTCGATGGCCGCGGCGGCCTGGAGCTGCGCGGTCGTCCGGCCCGAGTTGAACTGCTCCCGGACCTCCCACTGGCCCGCGTCGTCCAGCGCGATGCTCCGGGCGAAGGTCCCCTGGGCGACCAGGATCGCCGCCTCGTCGTCGAGGGTCGAGCGCGTCAAGGCGCTCGGCGCCACCCCGGCGAGCGGGCCGGGGCGGCTCTCGCTCCGCACCGGAGCGGCCTCGGCCCCCTGGCCGAGCAAGAGGGCAGGGGGGGCATAGGGGTCGAAGATCAAGACGTCGAGCTTCCCGTCGCGATTCACGTCCAGCAGCCTGATGTCTCGGGGAGGTCCGGTCAGCCCCTCGACCGGCACGGCGTCGGTCGCTCCCCAGACGACGGGGACCAGGTCGCCCGCCTCAGACTGTTTCAGCGCCCGGAGCGTGAACACGTCCTTGTCATCGATTTTTTCACGAGCCACGTAAATCAGGTTCGGCCGGCCGTCGCCGGTCAGGTCGCCGAGGCTCAGGCCGATCGGGTCGCCGCCGAAGACGGGCAAGGGGGTCGGGAAGCCGAGGCGGCCGTCGACCATCCGGCTCATGCCGATCTGTTTTTCCTGTTCCGAGAGCACGAACAGCTCGTCCCGGCCGTCGCCGTCGAAGTCGGCCATCCGGAGCGCCGAGCCGCCGACGAGGCTCGGATAGGTCGAAACCGAGCCGAGCCCCGAATCAGGATCGTCCTGCAAGACGACGAAGACCTGGGCGTTCGTCGGGTCGCTCACCACCACGTCGGGCCGATCGTCGCCGTCGAGGTCCCCCACGGCCAACGCCCGGTTGCGGGTCGTGCCGGGGGGCAGCGGGTGGACGATCAGGCGTCCCCGGCGCTGCTCGTCCTCCGACGGGCCGTCGCGGAGCGTGTGGGCGACGGCCCGGCCGGTCTGCGATTCGATCGTCAGGACCTCGGCCCCGGATTCGCCGTCGAGGTCGCCATAAGCCACGGCCCTTGACTGCCCGATCTCGAACCGCTCCTCCGGGCCGAGCCGGCCGCCGGGCCTCGAGAAGCGGACCCGGATCGGGTACTCGTCCCCCCCGGAGAGCAACGCCAGGTCGTCGCCGCCGTCGCCGTCGATGTCCACCAGCTTCAACACGCCCGGCCTCGGCGCCGTGTGCGGCAGGCGATCGGGACGGCCGAGCGAGCCGTCGCCTTGCTGGAGAATGGTGATGATCTCCTGCGAGGTCATCAGGGCCAGGTCGAGCCGACCGTCCTGGTTCAGGTCGCCCAGGGCCAGGGCCGAGCCGCTCTCGGCGGCCGGGCCGGTCGGCACCCGTCGCGGCCGGCCGAACTGGGCGTCCCCCAGGTTGTAGAGGACGGTCAGGTCGGCCGGCTTGCCGTAGAAGGCCAGGTCGATCTTGCCGTCGCCGTCGAGGTCGCCGGCCTGGAGGCTGACGACTTCCTGGTTCACCGGGATGCTCTTGATCCGCATGCGCTGGGTGCTGGTGAGCCGATTGACGCCGAAACCGAACGCCCCGTCCTCGTCCGACGGCCCTTCGGTGGTCAGGAGCAGGTTGATCCGGCTCCGGGCGTTGTTGGCCACGGCGATGTCGTCCTGGCCGTCGCCGTCGAGGTCGGCGACCACCACCCCGCTGATCCTCGTGTCGAGCTTGTAGATTTCCAAAGGAAGAAAGCCGTAATACTCGGCCAGGCGAACCGGCTCCTGGCCCTGGGCCTCTGGGGTTCCGATCCCTCCTCCGGCTCCGAGCAACGCGACCAGGCAACCGCACGCGACACACCGGCGCAAGACGTCATCCATCAGATTGCGATCCTTCCCTCTCCGGAGGGGCAAGCTCGACCGAGGTCCCGTCCCCGGACTCCATGACCGGCGGGCTTCTCGTCCCGTCGAGCTTACGACTGCTCTCCCGGGACGACAAGCACCCCGAATCGCCTTCGGAGTTTGCCGACGAGGGGGATCGTGACGGCAAGGCGCCGAGCCTTCCTCCCCCCTCGACGCATCCATCACGCCGCGAGTCGAGAAATCGTCAGCTATGCTTGAAGCAACATTCCCGGACGTCCACGTCCGTGGCGAGCGTCGGCGAATCGATCACGACGGGCATGAGAGGTGCAAGGCCTTCCCGCCCGTCGAGCCGGCATCGATGATCGACGCTCCGCGGTCTTCCCGGGAACGGCCCTCGCTCGAACCTCGCACCAAGTTGAAGACATCCTGGAGTTTGCGTCATGTGGGGCATGGTCCGATCGCTCTCGATGAATGTCGCGGTGGCGGCCATGCCGGGCCTCGTGCGCAAGGCGACCCTGCGGCCGTTGGGCGTCGGGGCCGTGGGCGATAGTTACACCGACGAGTACCGTTTTTACGAACCCGACCGCGCCACCGCCCTGAGCTGGGTCGAGATCCTGGCCCTGACCCGATCCTTGAATTTCGGCCACTTCTCGCTCGACGACCTCGGCCCCCCGCGGCACCGCGGCTTCTCCTACAACTGGGCCCAGAGCGGCGCGACCTCCGACGACGCCCTGACGACCGGCCAGCACCTCGGCCTGGCCGAGCAGATCGGCGACGGCCTGGTCGACCTGGCCTTCGTCTTCCTCGGCGGGAACGACTTCATCGAGGCGGCCGACCCCGACCGCCCCTGGGTCGACGCCGCCGAGGTCGGCCGACGGGCCTCGGCCAACCTCGAAACGATCGTCTCCACCCTGCTCGACGCATCTCCCTCGGTCCGGGTCGTCCTGGCCACCGTCCCCGGCCTGCGGGGGCTCCCCGAGATCCGGCACGAGCTGGCCGTCGGCACCATCGACCCCCGGCGGCTCGACGCCCTCGCCGTCGCCCAGCGGCGCTTCAACGCCTCGCTCCGCGCCCTCGTCCGCCGATCGCCCCGCGTCGGCCTGGCCGACCTGGAGTTCGAGGCCCGCGTGGCCGAGGCCGTGATGCCCCGCTTCGTCACCGTCGGCGGCCGGCGGCTCGACCGCCTCGTCCCCGGCAATGGCAACGGCCACCTGTTCCTGGCCGACGGCCGCCACATCGGCACGATCGGCCAGGGCCTGATCGCCCAGCGCCTCGTCCGCGCCGCCTTCGTCCACTTCGGCTTCGGCATCCCCCCACTCTCTCACCGCGAGATCGTCTCCCTCGCCGACAGCCTCGCCCCGACCGCCGAGACCGAGCTGACCCTCGCCCGGCCCGACTGAGCGACCGACGCCGGATCACCCCGACTCAGCGGCCCGGGCCCTGCGTGCACCCCGCCTCGGCGGGCCCGGTCGGACGCCATCGGCCTCGGAGCCTCGCCCGCGGGGCCGCGTGCCGGTCCGCCGGGGGCGGTCGACCTCCCCGCACGAAACTTTTTCGAGATTTGTCAAGGCAGGGCCCTTGATTCCGGGGAGGCGTACGGCTTATCATGCCGTCCTTGTGAAACTGAGTCTCAATTGCATTGATTGCCCCGGTCGGCAGCGGGGCGAGGTGTTCCCGAGGCAATCCGGCCCAACCCCGTGGCCTCCGCCCTGCGTGAAGGAAAGAGAAGAGAATCGTAATGCGACTGCGTCTCAATGCCGGCCGGCGGCCGGGCTTCACCCTGATCGAGTTGCTCGTCGTCATCGCCGTCATCGGCGTCCTGATCGCCCTGCTGCTGCCGGCCGTGCAGGCCGCCCGCGAGGCGGCGAGGCGGGTCCAGTGCACGAATAACCTGAAGCAGCTCGGCCTGGCCTTGCACAACTACGAGAGCGCGCTCGGGGCCGTGGCCCCGGGCCGGATCCTGATCGAGTACGCGCCGGGCCAGTACACGGTCAACGGCGTCCTGACGATGGTCATGCCCTTCATCGAGGAGGCGAACCTGGAGGGGGCCTACAACTACGACGTCGGCTACGACCACCTGAGCAACCAGACGGCGACGACCACGCAGGTGGCCTCCTACGTCTGCCCCTCGACGCCCGAGGGGACCCGGTCGCTGGAGATGGTCAACATCTTCGGGGCGCTGCAGACGCCCGGCGGCCGGGCGGCGGTGACCGACTATTACGCCGTCCGCAACCTGAGGAACGGCGCCGGCGAGCCGGTCGTCGGCTTCTTCGGCCTGCCCAATCCGACCTTCCAGCAGGTCCGCGACGGGCTCTCCAACACCTTCTGGTTCATCGAGATGGGGGGCAAGCCGACCTTCTACCTGCGATCCGGGGCCCAGCCGACGGCCCCGCTCGACTTCAACTGGTACGGCCCCTGGGCCGGCAACAACGGCCTGGCGCTGAATACCTACACCGCCGACGGCCGGCTGCGGCCCGGGCCCTGCACGATGAATTGCAGCAACGAGTTCCAGCCGTATGCCTTCCACCCCGGCGGCGCGAACTTCTCGTTCGCCGACGGCTCGGTCCGGTTCATCAAGGAGACGATCCAGCCCGACCTGTTCCGGGCCCTCGGCTCCCCCCTGGGCGGGGAGGTCGTCGATGCCTTCTGATCGGCCCCGATCATCGGTCGCCTTCGCCGGCCTGGTCGCGCTTGGCCTGATTGGCTGCAGCCGGGAGACCGACGGCGAGGCCCGCCCGCCCCTCGTCCCCGCCGAGGGCCGGGCCACGGTCGAGGGGGCCCCGGCGATCGGGGCCCGGGTCATGCTGCACCCGACCGACCCCGAGCTGGTCGGGCTCGGCCTGTTCCCCCACGGCACCGTCGACGACTCCGGGGCCTTCGTCCTCTCGACCTACGAGCAGGCCGACGGCGCGCCCGCCGGCCGGTACCGGGTGACCGTCACCTGGCCCGATCTCGACTACCGGCCGAGGTCCCCCCTGGAACGCGAGGAGCTGGCGCTCGGCGGGTCGCCCCCCGACCGCCTCCGGGGCCGCTATGCCGACCCCGACCTGTCGGGGCTCGAACTGACGATCGAGGGCGACGGCTCGTCTCCGCAGGCCCTTCCCCCCATCGAGCTGCCCTGACCGTTGATCCCCCATCGCCGGAGGGGCGGATCCCGCCGGTCTCGGGGCCCGGGCCCCCGGGAGCCCCCCCGATCCGCCCGGCATCGTCCCGCTCGGCCCTGACCCCTCGCGTCCCGTCCCGTCCCGTCCCGGTCCAGGACGAGGACGGCGCCCTCGACGATCGAACAAGGGAACGCCCCGCCATGTCCTGGAAGTCCCGATTCCGGAGCCTTCACCGCTGGTTCGCCCTCGCCGCGAGCCTGCCCCTGATCGTGGTGTCGGTGACGGGCGCCCTGCTCGTCTTCCCGGAGCAGACCCGCCGGATCGTCTCGGGGGACCCGCCGGGCCTGGTGTCGGAGGGGCCTTACCTCGCGCCGACGACCTTGATCGCCGCCATCGAGGCCGAGCTGCCCGAGGGGGATCGGATCGTCCGGATGCACTACCCGGCCCACCCCGGCGACCTGATGACGGTCAACACCGAGGGGCACCTCGTCCGGATCGACCCCCGCACGGCCACCGTCCATCGGGTCTCGGTCGCCGAACGCGACCCGGTCGTCCTACTGTCGAAGATCCACGTCAACCTGCTGGCCGGGACGGCGGGGGAATGGGTCGTCGGGCTCTCGGCGATTGCCTTGATGGTGCTTTGCGCCTCGGGCCTGAGGCTCTGGTGGCCGGTCGGGCGATGGTCGAGGAGCCTGGTGACGATCACGCTCGACCGGGGGTGGAAGCGGGCGAATTACGACCTGCACCGGGTCCCGGGGATCGCCTTCGGGGCCTTGCTGCTCGTCATCACGATGACCGGCGCGACGATGGCCTTCTGGGGCGTCTTCGCGCCGATCGCCTACGCGATCACCCTCTCCCGGCCGGCCCCGGAGCCGGCCCCCGGCCCCCCGGCGGTCGCCACACCGACCACCGACCGCACGATGCGCTCCGCTGACGAGATCCTCGACCTCGCGATGCAACGCCACCCCGGCCTCGAACCCCGACGGCTCTACCTGCCGACCGGCCCGGAGACCCCCTACCGCGTCTTCCTCGACCCGCCGGGCGAGCACGAGCTGCGGATCAACGAGATCCGGATGAACATCGACCCGTTCACCGGCGCGGTCCTGATCGAGGAGATCCCCGCCGAGCAGCCGCGCGGCGATCGGCTGCTCCGCTGGGTCATCCCGCTGCACTTCGGCACCTTCGGGGGCCTGCCGACGAAGCTGCTCTACCTGCCCGCGACCCTCTCCCCGGTCCTCCTCGCCGCCACCGGGACCCTCCTCTGGCGGAACCGGACCCGGAGCCGCCGGCGTGCCCGCCTGGTCGACGCGCGGTCGGCGTCGCCGTCGCAGTCGCCTGCGCTGATGGAACGCGCCCTGTCGGGGCCGTGACCCCTCCGTCCGGGGGCGACCAGGCGGGCCAGGGCCGTCCCCTTTGACCGAAGACGACGCGGGAGCCGGGCCCTCGGTTTCCCAATCGCACCCTCTCGGGGCTCTGGCTTGTCGGGTCGGGGGGGGATTTCCTACAATCCCTAGCGAGGACGCCAAGGCGTGAGGCTCGTGTCAATCGCGCTGGGTTCAGGGGATTGACGCGGCGAGGGGCCGTTGGCCTTTGCCGGATCGCGATCCCGGGAGATCAAGAGCGGCGCCGATGGCCGATCCGAAGAACATCGTCATCCTGGGCTCGACCGGGTCGATCGGCCGCAGCACGCTCGACGTGCTCGAGCACGACGAAGGCCGTCGTCTCCGCGCCGCCGGCCTGGCCGCGCATTCGAGCTGGCAACGCCTGATCGAGCAGGCCCGGCGCCACCGACCCCGGTGGGTCGCCCTGACCGACCCCGCCTCGGCCGCGCAGGTCGACGGGCAGCTCCGCGGGACCGACACGCAGCTCTGGACCGGCCGCGACGGCCTGGTCCGGATGGTCCAGCAGGCCGAGGTCGACACGGTCGTCTCGGCGATCGTCGGCGCCGCCGGGCTGGAAAGCACCTGGGCCGCCCTGGAGGCCGGCAAGGCCGTCGCCCTGGCGAACAAGGAAACGTTGGTCGTCGGCGGCTCGCTCATCACCGAGCTGGCCCGCGAGCGCAACGCCCCGCTCTTGCCGGTCGACAGCGAGCACTCGGCCATCTTCCAGTGCCTGCGATCCGGCACCCCCCGCGAGGTCCGCCGCGTCATCCTCACCTCCTCCGGCGGCCCCTTCCGCGGCAAGACGCGCAAGGACCTCGAAGGCGTCACCCCCGAGCAGGCCCTCAGGCACCCGACCTGGCAGATGGGGCCGAAGATCACGATCGACTCGGCGACCTTGATGAACAAGGCGCTCGAAGTGATCGAGGCCCGCTGGCTGTTCGACCTGGCCCCCGATCAGATCGAGGTCGTCGTCCACCCCGAGAGCGTCGTGCACTCGATGGTCGAGTTCGTCGACGGCAGCGTCATCGCCCAGCTCTCGCCGCCCGACATGCGCCTGCCGATCCAGTACGCCCTGAACTACCCCGACCGAGTCGACGGCCCGAGCCCCCGGCTCGACCTGGCCCGCTCGTGGGACCTGCACTTCGAGCCCCCCGACCGCGAGACGTTCCCCTGCCTGGAACTCGGCTTCGAGGTCATGCGACGCGGCGGGACCGCCGGCGCGGCCTTGAACGCGGCGAACGAGGCGGCCGTCGGCCGCTTCCTCGGCGGCTCGCTCGCGTTTCTCGACATCCCCCGCGCCTGCCGGGCGGCGCTGGAGCATCACGACTATGACCCGAGGCCCTCGCTCCAGACGTTGGAGCGGGTCGATGCCTGGGCCCGTCAGGAGGTCGCGCGTTGGGTACCTTGATCTTCGTCTGGACCGTCATCAAGGCGATCCTGGGCATCTCCTTCGTCATCTTCTGGCACGAGCTGGGCCACTTCCTCCTGGCGAAGTGGAACGGCGTCTACGTCAAGACCTTCTCCATCGGGTTCCCGCCCCGGCTGGTCCGCCTCTTCCGCTACAAGGAGACCGACTACGTCCTCGGCTCCGTGCCCCTCGGCGGCTACGTCCACATGCTCGGCGAGGACGAGGGCCAGACCGAGCCCCCGCCCGAGGCCGAAAGCGAGACCGACGCCGAAGGCCAGCCCCGCTCGAACATCGAGCCGTCCCTGGCCAATCACCCCGGCGCGTTTTTCAACAAGTCGGTCTGGGCCCGCATGGCGATCATCTCGGCCGGCGTGGTCATGAACGTGCTGCTCGGCGTCGCCTGCTTCGCCATCGTCTACCTCGTCGGCGGCCGCCTGCAGGCCCCGGCGATCGTCGGCGGCGTCGGCGCCGGCGGCCCCGCCTACCGCGCCGGGTTGAAGACCGGGGACGTCGTGCAGTCGATCGACGGCGAGCGCGTCACCTTCGAGGATCTCAACCGCATCGTCATCCACAGCGGGCCCGATCAGGTCCTCCGCTTCGTGGTCGAGCGGCCCGGCTCGCCCGACCCGATCGAGCTGCCCATCCGCCCCGAGCGCGACGCCCTGGAAGAGGTCCCCAAGATCCGGGTCGCCTTGCCCCGATCGCTGGAGCTGTTCGAACAGGATCCCTTCGTCGCTCCTCCCGGCATGATCGGCTCGCCCGAGGGGCAGTTCGGCCCCGGCGATCGGATCGTGCAGGCCGGGCCCGTCGACGGCGACCTGCAAGACCTCCGCACCCCTTACGAGCTGGATGCCCTCCTCGACCGGTACCGCGACCAGCCCGTCCGGATCGTCGTCGAACGCGGCGCCCCATCCTCCGCTCCGGCCAATGCCGACGACGACGCCGAGCTTGCCCCCGCAACCTCCTCCAGCCGAGAGGCGATCGTCCTGCCCCCGGTCCGCTTCATCGACTTCGGCTTCAGGCTCCAGGCCGGGCCGATCGTCGCGCTCCGGGCCGGCTCGCCGGCCGAGCAGGCGGGCCTGGAGCCGGGAGACGTGATCGTCGCCCTCGACGGCGACCGCGAGATCGACCCCATGCGCCTGCCCTCCCTGGCCGCCGACCGGGTGGGCGAGTCGATCGAGCTGACCGTGCTCCGCGACGGCGAGGAGATGAGCCTGACCGTCGAGCCGACCGAGGGCGAATCCTGGGCGCCGGCCATCTCGCCCGACTCCCCCCTGAACATCGACACCCTCGGCCTGGCCTTCCGCGTCGATCCGACCGTCGTCGCCGTCCGAGACGACTCCCCCGCCGCCAAGGCCGGCCTGAAAGCCGGCGACGAGCTGACCGGCCTCCGCTTCACCTGGCAGCCGCGCGACGACGAGCCCGAGCCCCGCGTCGAGGAGCTGACCTTCGGCCCCGGCAGCTCCTGGGTCTACGCGTTCGACTGGGCCCAGCGGTATCCCGCGCAGTCGATCGAGCTGAAGGTCGCCGGCCGCGATCAGCCCGTGCCGATCGCCCCCGAGGCGGTCGACGTCTGGTACTTCCCCTCCCGGGGCCTGCAACTGCAGCTCGACGTGGCTCCCATCCCGCCGCTCAGCCTCGCCGACTCGCTCCGGCGGGCCGGCAACGAGACGCTCGGCGTGATCACCTCCTTCTACACCCTTTTGCAGCGCCTGGCCGAGGGGCAGGTCGGCACCAAGGGGCTCTCCGGGCCGATCCGGATCGCCAAGGCGATGTACGACTTCGCCGGGGTGAACTTCATCGAGTTCCTCTACTTCATCGGCTTCATCAGCATCAACCTCGCCGTGGTCAACTTCCTGCCCATCCCCCCGCTCGACGGCGGCCGGATGGTCTTCCTCATCGGCGAGGCCGTCCGCGGCCGCCCCTTGCCCGACTCCTGGCAAGCCCTGCCGACCTACCTCGGCATCTTCTTCCTGCTCGCCCTGATGGTCTTCGTCCTCATCCAGGACACCCTGCTGACCTTCTTCTGATCCGGCCCCCCCGGGCCGTTTCCGATCGCTTGGAACGCCCCCGATCGGGTCGTTCTCCGATTTCCGCCCCCGCCCCCTCTCCCGCCTCGCATGCGGCGAGAGGGCCGGGGGAGTGGGACCGTCCAAATTGCAACGCTTGGCGATCCGGCCAACCGCCCCCTCACCCGGCCTTCGGCCACCCTCTCCCCCGAAGGGGGCGAGGGTCGGAGTTTGTCCCCTCTCCCCGAGGTCGGGGAGAGGGTTGGAGGTGAGGGGGCTCCGTCCGGGTCGCAAGGCCCGGTGCATGCTTCGTGCGGGCCTTCTCCTTCCCCTTCTGCTCCTCTCCGCCGAATCGGGGAATCAAAAGGGTGACTCCGTCCACCCGAATCCCAACAACTCTGACGGGAAGCGTAACGACTCCTGCTCCCCCCCCTCCACGGAGGCAATGCTTCGTGTTCTTGGGGTGCCCTTGGTTGCTCGCCAACCAGGGTCGCGCAGCGACGAGAGGCATCGGTGCGGCCCTTCGTAGCCTCGTGCGGCTGCGCTGCCTGGGTGGGCGAGCAACCGAGACCATCCAGAACGCATCAATCGTGGGTCAAAGCGGTCCTACGAGACAAACGCCTGTCGGAGCTTCCGGAGGCGTTTCGCAGAGGAACGAACCCCTGGCCGGCTCAGGGGAAACCCGGGAAGGCCCGTCGCAGCCGCTCGATCACCTCGGCGCTCGGCGATCGGGGCGTGTTGCCCGGGGTGGCCGGCGTGGGGGGATCGGGGATGCGGTTCAGGTCGGGGCCGAGGTTCGCGGCCGGGCCGTTCGGGTCGAGGCGGACGTCGTCGGGGGCGAGCGTCAGGGGATCGGCCTCCGGTCCCCGGCGAGAACGGAAGCCGACGTCGCCGTGGCGGGCATCGGCCTCGGTCCGGCCCAGCGAGAGGGCCCATTCGTCCCGGTCGAGCACCACCGGCAGCGTGCCAGGCTGCGCCGTCTGATCGCGACGGTACTCGTCGATCCGGTGGTAGGCGACCTCCCGGCTCTCGACGATCCGGATGCGGTCGCTCAGGTCGTCCAGCTCCCCTTGCCCCTCGACCCGGAACAAGGCCCCGCCGTCGGGGCCGGTGGCGAGGATCGATTGCCGGGCCGTGAGTTCCACCCGGGGCAGCGCCGGCTGATCGGCCGAGCTGGAGAGCCGGACGATCCCCCCGCGGGCCACCACCGTCGCCCTCCGCAACGAGACGACCAGGCGGGCCTCGGCCGGGGCATCAGCCCCCGGTCCCGAACCCGACCCCAGTCCCGGTCCCGCCGATCGGCCATGGCCGGCCACCAGGCTCCCGCCGCACGAGGCCACGACGTTCGAAAGCTGCAGCTCGTCGAGCTGGGCCTCGGGGGCCACGTCGACCAGGTCGCCGGCGCTCCGGATCAGGCTGTCGACCATCCGCAGGTTCGCGGGGAAGCTCCGGCCCTCCTTCGGCGAGGGGAGGATGCCCGGCATCCGGCTGAAGCCGGGGTCCATGGGCGATTCGGGCCGACGATCGGCGAGCAACCGCACCACGGCCGCCCCGTCGGCCGGCCCGGCGATCGTCACCGAGCAATCGACCAGTTCGAGCGTGGCATCCGGGTCGAGGCCGAAGGCCGCCCGAGGGCCCTGGTCCGATCCGACCACCGATTCGCCGTCGAGCACCAGGTCGATGCCCCGGAGCTGCAGCTCCGCCTGGGGGACGACCCGCAGCAGGAACGACCAGCCGTCCGCGTCGGCCGCCCCCGGTTCCGCCGCCCTGAGCCGGAGCACCGGCCGGCCGGGGCCCGGCTCGGCCACGATCTCGACGATCCCCGAACCCGAGAGCGCCCGGCCGGGCAGGTCGATCCGAGCATCGGAGGCGAGCCTGAGCACCCCCCCCTTCGGGCCAAGCCGCCCCAGCCGCCCCAGGAACTGCGACCCGGTCCGGATGACCGGCTCGCCCGCCTCGTCCGACCGCGCCGGCTCGTCCGCCTCGTCCTCCCGCCCGGGATCGACCGGCAACGACGGCCGGGGGACGTCGGCCGCCCGCGCCGCCTCGGCCCGATCCGCCGCGTCGGGCGCCGGACCCTCCGGGGGCCCGAACAGCGGGAAGACGATCGGAGGCGCCTCTCCCTCGACCGGTTCGCTCGGCCGGGGGCGCGACCGGGGCGCGGTCGCCACCCGGGGCGGCTCGTCGGGCGCCTCGGGCATCAGGACCATCGGCCCCGGGGTCATCGGGTCGGTGTCGAACCCCGTGATCCGGGCCGGGTTGGCGACCGCGTTCGCGGGGGGCTGGGCCGTCGTTGTCGCCGTCGCCGGGTCTCCGCCGGCGGGCACGATCGGCTCGATCGCCCCCGAGACGCTCCGGCGGGCGCCCACGAGCGTCGACCCCGGGCCCGGGCGTGTCCGGTCGGCCGGGAAGACCCCCGCGACCGTCGGCCGGAACGCCTGCGAGGCGGACATCCCCCGCATCAGCGAGGCGACCGGGTCCGACTCGGCCCAGACGTGCTCGGTCGTGAACCGCGACCGGGCCTCGGCCGTCGACGCCCCCCGCGCCCAGGTCTCGAACTCGAACACGCGAGGCCGGCCCTTGGGGTCGCCCGTCGGCCAGAGGAAGATCCCGATCCGAGCATAAAGATTCCCGAACCCCATCCAGTGCAGGCGGTCAGGGTCGTCGATCGCCACCAGGGTCGGCGGGCCGGCCGCGAAGCGGTCCAGCGTCTGGGTGGGGGCGAAGAGCGAGTCCGACACCTCGACCCGGGCCGAGGTGGCCGCGAACCGGAGGATCGGGTCGGCACCGGCAAGCATGCTCACATGGTCGAGCATCAATCGGGCCGGCACGGGCTGGCCGGCCTGCGGGGCCGGCTCGACCTCGGTCCCGAAGTCGAACGAGAAGGCGTTCGGGCTGGGCGGGGCGTTGTTGAACCAGACGGCCGGCCCCCGGGCCGCGACCAGGCAATCGCGCAGCCCCAGGGTCATCAGGCCCCGGGACGAGATCCCGACCGTGCCGCCGGCCACGGTGCAGGTCTCCAGCACCACCGGCATGGCCGCCGGCACCGGGTCGCCGCTGTTCAGGGCCGCGGGGCTGGGGCCGATCAACTCCAGGGCCGCCGGCTGGCCCGAGCCCCGGAAGGTGCATCGGCTCAGGGTCAGGGCCGTCCCCTCGGCCTGGATCGCCGGGCCGGTCGAGGCGGTCCCCGAGCCGAGCTGGAACGTCAGGCCCTCGATCGTCACCCGCCCCCCCGCGAAATGCAGCAGGGGCCGGGCCGCGGACGAGTACCCGTTGGTCGCCGCCGCCTCGACCACCGGCCGGGCGCCGTCGGCCGCCCGGATCGTGACCTCGGCCCGGATCGGGGCGTCGCCCTCGCCGGCCGGGGCCAGCCGGTACGGGCCGTCATCGGCCAGCACGATCGTCGAGCCGGGCGGCTCGGACCGGAGCACCGTCCGCAGGTCCTCGTCCGATCGGACCCGCCGCTCGCGCGTCTCGCCCGCCGGGCGAGCCGGGCCGGTCGCCTCGTCCGGCCGGGTCGGGACCGCCGAGGGGGAGCGGTCCGGCGCCGGGGCCGAGCCCGAGCCCTGGGCCGACCCGTCCGGGCCGGCCGGGGGCGCCGAGGAGCCGTCGCCCTCGCCTCCCACCGGCGGCGGCGAGGGCGACGGCGGGCTCGACAGCGACGACGACGCGACCGAGTCGATCAGCTCATCGGGCGTCATCGCCAGGTTCGTCTGGCCCGGAGGCTCCTGCCCGACCCAGATCAAGGCCCCGACGACCAGCAGCAGGACCGCCGCCGGCAACCCCCAGAAGAGGTGCCGCTCCCAGCCCGGGGCCTTGGGCGCCGCGTTCATCCAGACCAGACCCTCGGGGCTGATCGACCGCAGGCCAAGCGCCCCGGCCAGGGTCAGCAGATCCCTCACCAGTTGCTCGGGCGTCTGGTACCGCCGGTCCGGGTCCTTCGCCATCAGCTTCAGGACGATCGTCGCCAGGTCCGACGGCACCGCCGGGTTCAGGACCCGGACGTCGGGCGCCGGCTCCTCCCGGTGGCTCAAGAGCTTCTGCAGCACCGTGCCGCCCGGGAACGGCGGCTGGCCCGTCAGCATGTGGTAGATCGTGCATCCGAGCGAATACAGGTCGCTCCGCACGTCGACCGACCGGGGGTCGCGGGCCTGCTCGGGGCTGATATAATCAAAAGTGCCGAGCGTCATGTTGCTCTGGGTCAGGCCCTCGTCGGCCCCCTCGCGCTCGAAGCGGCGGGCCAGGCCCATGTCCACCAGCTTCGCCCGCCCGTGCGGCGTGACGATGATGTTCGACGGCTTGATGTCCCGGTGCACCACCCCGCGTTCCGAGGCATGCACCAGCGCCCCGGCGATCTGGAGCGTGAAGTTGATCGCCTCGGCCACCGGCAAGGGCCCGCGCTGCTCGACCCGCTGGCGGATCGTCGTGCCGTCGATATATTCGAATGCGATGTAATGCAGCGACTTGTCCTGGCCGATCGTGAACACCCGCGCGATGTTCTCGTGATCGAGCCGGGCCGCCGCCCGCCCCTCCTGGTAGAACCGGCGGACGTTCTCCGCCTCGTGCGACTGCCCCGGGGGCAACACCTTCAAGGCCACGAACCGGTCGAGCCGCACGTCGAGCGCCCGGAAGACGGCCCCCATCCCCCCCACGCCGATCGCCTGCTGGATCTCGAACGAGTCCAGCCGATCGCCGTTCGACGGCAGGCCCACCTCCATCGGCCCCCGGCCCAGGCCCCCGCCGGAGCCGGAACCGACCACCAGCCGAGAGCCCGACCCCATCGCCAGGCCCGATCCCGATCCCGAGCCCGACACGTGCGCCAGGCCCGAACCCGAGCCGCCCGAGGGCCCGCGGCGCACGGTGGGCGTCTCGTCGGCCGACAGGTCGGACCCGGTCCCCGCCCCCTCGGGAGACGGGCCGGCCGGCCAACTCCCGGTCGCCGACGGCGAGGCTTCAGGTTTCAGGGGGTCTGGAATTCGATCCTGCATCGGGCCGTCTCGCTGTGGCAAGCGGATCGGGTCGAGGGCGGCTCATTCGGTATGGTCGCAATCCCTTGCGCCCACGATGCGACGGGCGACGCGAACGCTTGACGAGACGGGCGGTACGGACTATCGGCGCGTCGGAGCCCGACGGTAAACTCTAGGAAGGTGGACGAGAGGTGTCAACCTCCGTCAGGCCCAACCGCGCCGGCCCGGGCCGCCCGAGAGCCCGCGACCGCACCCCCGGTCGCCCGAGGCCCCCCGGGGCGGCCGCCGGTCCGCTCGTGCGAGCGGCCTCGGATCCCCGCATTTCGGATCGGCCCGGCCCGACCGGCCCGACCGATCCGGCCCGGGATTCGCACCGTGTCCCTCCCCGAGGCTCGAGGCCCCGGCAAGCTCGCCGGGGCCTCGACGCGAGCCCGTCTTGCCCGAGGGAGCTTGTCCGATGAACTTCAAGCAGAACATGCTCGTCGCCACGATCCTGAGCATCCTGACCATCGTCTTCTTCGTGGTCGCGTCCCCGCTCGTCCCGGTCGCTTCCACCGACATCTGGATCGTCATCGCGCTGATCACCGCGGCCGGCGCCGCCGTCTTCTGGATCGCCTCGTTGCAAACCCGGGGCGTCGAGGAAACCGGCTCGACCGACCTCTGACCGACCGCAATCACCCCTGATCGATCCCTCCCCCCTCGGGACGGCCAGGTCGATCCCGGCTGTCCCGATCGCGTTCCGTTTCCGCCCTGTCCTCGTTGGTCGACACATCCTCTCCATCTCTCCGAATCGCCGCGTTTCCCGCTCGTTCGCTCGACCGCTCCGTATGCTTCGTCGCCCCCTCCCGCTCCCTTGACGCTCGATCGGCCCCCCTCCATCATGGCGGTCGCCGTGTCGTGGTCGGCGCCCGCGGGGAGGGAGGACGGGAGGGCCGTCCCCTTCGAACACGCCCCGACCTGCCCCGATGGCTGCACACTCGTTCGCTCCTCCGGGTACCGAGGCGCGTGCCATGGCTCATCTTCCTGATTCGCGCCCGATCGACGACGACGATCCGTCCGGCCTGACCGACCGCGACCTCTCCGAACCGATCCGTCGAGAACTCGGCCCGGTCCCCCTGACCATCCTCGGCGAGACCGCCTCCCGTGCCCAGCTTGAGTTGGCCCCCGGCGATATCGTCTGGGCGTGCAGGGGGGCGATCATGGCCTATCACGACGGCTCGCGCTGGGGGCGCCGCGTTTGTGGGGGCACCTTCAAGCGATCCCTGGACGACGAGGGGGCCTCACTTACCTCCTTCGAGGCCGACCGCCCCGGCACCATCCTGCTCGCGGCCGGTGATCGCGGTCGCATCGCCATCTGGGATCTTGCTCATGGCCCGATCATCGCGGCCCGAGATTCGATCCTTGGCGCCTGGGGCAATCCGATCGAGATCACAGTCGCCTACCGCTCGGATGCGGCCTCTCTCAGCGACACGGGGCTGGTCCTGTACAGGATTTCCGGAAGCGGCCAGGTCCTGATTCACGGGAGGCACGACTTCGACGAACGCGAGCTTGCCCGGGGTCAGTCCATGCGCCACATCTCCGGTAGCCTCGCCGCGTTCTCCGGCTCCATCGCCTACGGCGTCCGGAAGTTCGGCGGTCGCGCCAGGGAGCCGTTCGGCAAAGGCTTGTTCAGGATTCACCTCGCCGGCCCCGGCCGCGTCCTGCTCCACACCCGCAGACGCCGGGTGCTCCTGCACCCCCCCTCCGGCTGAGTCCCGCCCGTTGCCCGTCAACGCCGGGGGCATGCCTTCGGTCCCACATCCCTTCACGTAATCCGCCCGAGAGTCGTTCGGGCGTGTCGGGCGTCGCGAAGCTCGGCCCCTGCCGGATGTCGCCGGGCGACCCGACGGCACAGCCGATCACGCCGGACGAATCGTCGGGGCCCGTCGATCCCCGGCGGTCGCTCGTTCCCTTGCGAATGTTGATGGGATACGATCGCTCCTTTCGACCCCCACTCGTTACCGGATGGAGGAAGCCGTCCCATGCGACCCGCCCTTGCTTTGCTCGTCCCGATGCTTCTCCTCCCGCCCTTCGCGGCGGGCCAGGATCGCGACACCAAGGTCCGCAACGACCGCCAGTCGTTCGGGACCTCGGACGACTGGATTTACAACGACCTCGACGCCGGTATCGAGGCCGCCCGGGCCTCGGGCAAGCCCCTGATGGTCGTCTTCCGCTGCATCCCCTGCGAGGCCTGCCAGGAGTTCGACGACGACGTCGCCCGCCGCGACCCGATCATCCGAGACCTGCTCGACCGCTTCGTCTGCGTCCGGATCGTCCAGGCGAACGACATCGACCTGACCCGCTTCCAGTTCGACTTCGACCAGTCGTTCGCCGTCATTTTGATGAACCCCGACTCCACCCTCTACGGCCGCTTCGGCACCCGATCCGATCGCCCCGAGTCCGAGGACATCTCCCTCTCCGGCCTCCGCAAGGCCATGGAAGCCGCCCTGCAATTGCACGAGGATTACCCCGCCGTCAAGGATTTACTCGCCGGCAAGCAGCCCCGCCCGATCCGCTTCGCCAACCCCCGCGAGTACCCCAGCCTCGCCGGCCGCTACGAGACCCGCCTCGACTACGCCGGCGAGGTCGCCCGCAGTTGCATGCACTGCCACCAGGTCCGCGAGGCCGAGCGCCTCGTCTTCCGGACCGCCGGCGAGCCGATCCCCGACCAGGTCCTCTACCCCTATCCCGACCCGTCCGTCCTCGGCCTGAAGCTCGACCCGACCGAGAAGGCGACCATCGAAACCCTCGCCGCCGACTCCATCGCCGACCGCGCCGGCCTCCGCGTCGGCGACGCCATCGCCGCCCTCGACGGCCAGCCGCTCCTCTCGATCGCAGACCTCCAGTGGGTACTCCACCACACCCCCGACTCCGCCCAACTGCCCGCCCAGGTCCTCCGCGACGGCCAGCCGATCGACCTGACCCTCGACCTCCCCGAAGGCTGGCGCCGCGGCGACATCTCCTGGCGCGTCACCACCTGGGAACTCCGCCGCATGGCCCTCGGCGGCATGGTCCTCGACGACCTCCCCGACGCCGACCGCTCCGCCGCCGGCCTCCCCCTCGACACCCTCGCCCTCCGCGTCCGCCGCGTCGGCGAATACGGCGAGCACGCCACCGCCAAGCGCACCGGCCTCCGCGCCGGCGACATCATCACCTCCTTCAACGGCCTCACCGACCGCCTCTCCGAATCCTCCCTCCTCGCCCACACCCTCCAGCACTCCCGCCCCGGCGACTCCGCCCCCCTCACCCTCCTCCGCGACGGCGAGGAACTCCGGCTCACCCTCCCGCTCCAGTAACCGATCGAACATGGAGCGTCGGGCGGCGACGGGTGGCCGGGGCAAAGCGTAGCGTGCCCCGGCGCCGTGCCTGACGCCGCTCGAGCGGGGCACGCTGCGCTTTGCCCCGGCCACGCACGAATCTCGGGTGCCCCGGACGACGCCCCGTCGTCCGGGCGGGGCAGGCCGCTTCCTTCGAGTGCAGAAGCGGTCGTCGAGCGAGTCGGATGCGTTCGCTTGTGGAATTGACCTTTGGTCGCCCGGGCGCCCCGCCGTCGGTCGGCTCAGGCCCGCGACCGCCATCGGCGGGCGATCGCCCCGCCGACCAGCACCAGCCCGATCCCGAGCGAGACGAGGCTCGACGGCTCGGGGATCACCCCCGCCTTCACCCGGAGGGCGGGCATGGGCTGCCGGTCGTTGACCGAGAACGGGGCGTCCCCGGAGGTGAACGCATGCGGCGTCAGCTGGCCGAACTCGCCGAGTTCGTTCAGGTGCCAGATGAACTGGTTCGAGGTCGGCGTCGACGCGATCAGCCAGTATTGCGTGTTCGCCGCGAGCCTCGGCCGAAGGACGGAGGAGGCCGAAATCACGCTCGGGGAGGCCGCCTGGCTCACCACGTCGAGGAACAGGAACGATTCCAGGACGGCTCCGGGAGTGCCCCCGCCGTCCTCCCGCAGCTCGATGACCAGCTCATTCGGCCGCCGGGACACCCGGCTGAACACCGTCTCGAAGCCGCTGAAGAACAATCCCGGCGTGTCGGGCGTCACGAAGCTCGGGCCCTGGCGGATGTTGCTGGACGTCCCGATGGTCCAGCCGACCGCGTTGAACGAATTGTCGGGGCCCAGGGTGTCGACGAGGATCACCTCGGCGCGGGCCGAGTTTGCCAGCACGAGGGCCGCGGCCAGCACCACCGGCGAGAGCGTTCGGATCGGGTTCATACAAGGTTCATTCCTTGCTGGAGATACCCCTCCCCGATGACGACCCCCCCAGAGGAAGACCCTCCGTCATGGGCGGCCGGCGAGACGTGTCGGGGGGAGTCCTGGACGAAGCATGGATGAACGTAGCGAGGCGGCAAACCCTCATCAAGCCCCTCACGGTCTGGGTGCCGCGAATGTTGCATTGATGCAACGTTCGGCCGGGCGGACACAAGCCGGTGACCCTGCCCACGATCACTCGGGCAGGCCTGTTGGCGCGTGACACGGGTGGCCTTACCCTGATCATGATCCCGACCAAGAGACGGTACCGACCCGCGACGTCCCGGCAGCGTTGTTGCGTGCGCCCGTCGCAGCATTGATGGCTCAACCAGACCCGTACCGGTGGACAAGGACATCGACCCGGTCCCACGCATGGGCCTCGGGCGAATGCCTCCCGTTCCCCGCGCGCGACACGAGCCAGACCGATCCGATTGGAGTGAACCCCCATGCGACCAACCCCTCTCCTCGCCGCCCTCGCCCTGCTCGCCTCGGCGGCCGTCCCGTCCGCAAGCGCCCAGGAGCGCGTGACCCCGGCCTCCAGCAAGGGTGGCACCCCCTCCGGCGAGCCCTGGGCCGTCGTCCCCGAGAGCTTCCGATCGATGGAGCTGCCCGAGTGGCCCCTCCCCACCGACGCCGAACAATGGCAAACCGAGGGCCGCGACGCCGTCCGATCGACCCTGCTCGACCTGCTCGGCGAACTCCCGCCCCGGCCCGATCCGGCGGCCGTCGAGGTCGTTGCGCGCGAGCAGCACGACGGCTACACGCTCGAACGGTTCCAGTTCCACAACGGTGTGGATATGATGGTGCCCGGCATCCTCCTGATCCCCGACAACCTGAAGGCCCCCGCGCCGGTCATCGTCGGCCTGCACGGCCACGGTAGCTCAAAGGAAAGTATCTGCACCCTTGAAGACCACGGCCAGTACGTCGGCCCGATGCTCGCCCGCAAAGGGTACGTCGTCGCCGCCATCGACGCCTACTTCAACGGCGATCGCGTCGGCCTCGGCCCCGGGGGCGAGAACGACTCGAAGCTCGGCCAGGAGCACAGCCTGTTCAAGCTCCACCTCTGGCAGGGCCGCACCCTCTGGGGCATGATGCTCCGCGACGAGCAATGCCTGCTCGACTACCTCCAGACCCGCCCCGAGGTCGACCCCGACCGCATCGGCGCCACCGGCATGAGCATGGGATGCACCCGCGCCTGGTGGCTCGCCGCCATCGACGACCGCATCGACGCCCTCGTCGGCGTCGCCTGCTTCACCCGATACACCGAGCTGCTCTCCCACGGCGACCTCCGCAGGCACGGCATCTACTACTTCGTCCCCGGCCTGCTCAACCACTTCGACACCGAGGCCATCTACGCCCTCGTCGCCCCCCGCCCCATGCTCCAGCTCTCCGGCGACGAGGACCCCGGCGCCCCCCTCGACGGCGTCGAGACCCTCGAATCCAAGCTCTCGCAGATCTACACCCTGCTCGGCGCCCCCGAGCACTTCCACAGCGTCGTCTACACCGACACCGGCCACGAATACCTCCCCGAGATGAAGGCCGAGATGCTCTCCTGGTTCGAGCGCCACCTCCCCGTCGCTCCCTGAGCGTTCGGGCGAAATCGCGCAAGCATCCGCGTTCGCAATCCCACGGTCCTCCGTCTCCGGTGCGGCCGGGGTCATCCCGGCCCCGGTCCTCCCGGCGCTTCGCTCCCAGATCCACGCAGACGACGACCAGGCCATCCGAGGAGTTCAGGCGCGTCCCTGCCAGAAGTCCGCAGATCGACGCGAATGCGCGACGGCAACGACCAATATCTGATCCGGCTGCACCTGGTACACGAGACTGTAGGGGAATCGTCGAAGCATGACGAAACGGTGCTCTTCATCATACTTGGGGAACAGGCCCGGGTTGGCTTGGATCAAGTCCAAAACCCGATCGGTCTCCGCCTCGAACCGCTCCGCGGCCTGACGGCTACGGACCTGATACCACGCCAGAGCATCCTGATATTCGGCCTGAGCCTCCGGGTGGAACCGGACGTCAATCACCCAGGGCCTCCCGGGCCTGCCGCTTGACCTCAGCCCAGGGGATCGAGGTGACTTTGCCAGCGTTCAGCTCGGCCGATCGCCGTCGAATCACCTCTCGCCAGGAGTCATCGAACGGTGGTCGGTCAGGAGGCTGGACCGAAACAATCAGCGCCTCGATCAGTTCCAGGCGATCCGCGTCGGGCAGGTCGAGCGCCGCGGTCAGCAGTTGCTCGGCAGTCAGGGGCATACGACATTCCTCCATCAAGGTGTCGGTGCTCATTTTACCCGCCCAGGCACGCCCGAGCGATCCCCGAGTTGTCGGGCCGAAGAGGGCCGGCACAACGCCTGGGTTGTCCTGCCGACGCCCTCGCAAGCGGTTGATGACGAGTCAGGAGAACCGGGAGCGACACGACCCCAGCCAACCCGCCGACAGCTCCCCTCACCGGCCCTCACCCTCAACCCGAGTCGGTAACGCCTCATCGCTGACACGGCCCGTCGCTTGTGCGAGGGTGACCTGAGAGGCCATGGGAGTGGTGAGGCGTCAGTCCAGGCCCAGATCGTCAACGATGTGGGCCTCGGGGACGAGATTCCCCTCTCGGATACCGAACTCGCGTCGCATGATTGCCTTGATCTCTTCCCAAACCGCGGAGGGATCGACTGATTCACCGCGAGCGCAAAGAGCCTCGACCACGAAGGCATGAAGGTCTCCGAGACGAACGAGTTTCGGCGCTTCATCGTCGGAGACGGAGATGCCGAACTCCTTTTCGACGGCCATCACCAGTTCAACCGTGTCCAGGCCCATCGTTCCCCGCCTCCCCGGTGGTTTTCCCGGAATCGATCGGCGCCGTTGGGCTCAGAGATCCGTAACCATGACGAGGCCGGTCCTCTCACTCCCTCGTCTTGAAGACCAGCAAATAAGGGACGGCCGGCTGCCCCTTCGCATCCTTGAAGTTGCGGAACCGCTGGCTGTTGATCCAGATCGCATACGTCTTGCCCGCCTCCAGCCTGACCGGGAGGGCGGCCGTCCGCTCGTCCTCGAGGTACTTCGGCGATCCGGTCGTCTCGGGGAACGTCTCCTTGCTGAGCGTCGACCACGACCAACTGCCGTCCTGCATGTCCTTGCTGAAGGTCACCCTGATCGCGGCCAGGCTCGGGTCCACATCCCCCGATCCGGCCTTCGGCACCGTCTCGACCACCACCGGAGGGACCGCGTCGAGCGTGATCTCCTGGGCATATGCTGAACCCCACAGCAACGCAACGCCCAGCGCAACGGTCGCCATCGTGCCACGCATCGGTTCCGCCCTCCCCGTGTGACCGACCTCACCAAACCCCTTGGTGTGACCCCGCCGCACGCGCCTCCCGGCCCCGTACCCCGAAGCCCTTCGGCGCCGAGCCCCATCATCCGCGTCGTGCCGACGCAGGTCAAGCACGAGCACCCCAGGCCCGCCGCCCCCGAGCACCGCCCCGGCCTGCTCGCCTGCGGTCCGCCCCGCTCACCACCCCATTGCCCCGCTCGTGAACCCCCGGCCCCGAATCATCCCCCGAAGATCGCCGTAACCCTTCGACTCGGAATGAGATCCGGAATTCCCCTTCTGATGCCCCCTCCGCCTCCGATCGGCGCACCGCACCGCGTACCGACGGTCGCACTGAGGTCGACCCTATGGGCCCGTGCCTCCCGATCACTCGCTCCCTCTCCCAGAAATCCTCGGCCGATCGCCGCGATTCCTGCTGAGCAGCCACGGGCACCGAGGGATGGACCCGCTTCGAGCGACAAGGAACGGTCGCCGTCCGTCCCGATGGTGGTCGATCACGCCCGGAGGACGAGCCGAGCCCCCGAGCTTAGCCGCCCGAGCCCCCTCGGAAGTACGGAGTATCGACCAGTTCGCCCGATCGATCTCCGTCCAGGACGTTCAGGAATCGCTCATGAGACACTTTCTCCACCACATAAAACGAAGAAACGGCCAGTCCAGGGAACCATCGGGCCAGGATCCGTGCCACGGAGGGCTGGAACGGGTAAAAGTTTCCGCCAAGCACCTGAGTCACGCGAAGCGTCTGCCCCGACTCGAAAAAGTCACGCAGCCCATCGACCGTGAAACCTCGCACGTGTGGGCCGAACACGTGGATCGCCGGCGGTTGTCGGCCGAACAGCAGGGCCACCCGGTTGTGCAGCGACCCCAGGTTCGGCACGCCGATCACCAGATACCCGCCGACCACGCAGACCCGACTCAGCTCGGATACGACCCAGAACAACTCTTTTACGTGCTCAAGTACCTGATTGCAATTAACAACATGAAACGAATTGTCTGCGAATGGGAGGCGTTCGCGCTCCAAGTCGATGCTGGCCACCGCGACCCCCGACGAGCGCAGGAATTCCACGGCCTTCGGGAATCCTTCCACGGCCGAGACGGAAGCCCCAGGGATTGCCTTCTTGATCGCCAGCAAATCGCTCCCGTAACCTGCCCCCACATCGAGGACCGCCGGAGAGGTATTCGGGCCGCACAATTCCGCCACCAGCGGCGCAATCAGATGACGCCCTCGTGTCTCGTCGTTCGTGCCGGTCTTGGCGTTCTTGAGAATGCGATAAAGTCGCTGATACATTACGGTGCTACGGGTTGCATCGCGATAAAGGCTGCCGATTTCCCGAGATGGAGCGGGCCCTCGACGGCTCGATCCTTCGCGAGACACGGGTTCCACACACCGTGACCATTGCGAAGTCGGGTCTTCGACGTTGACGATGGGACGTCTGGGGTCGTTTCCCGGATAAATCGTCCAACCGCGCCGGGCAGGGGAGGATCGTATCACCCCGATCTGAGTCGAACAAGAAGGCCGGTCTGACGCTCGGAACGAAGTCCGGAAGCGATCGACTCGACCACGGCGGTCCCCTCAGATCAGCTCGGTTCGATCGGTCGGCGCCGACACCGGATCGAGGCGTTCCGGAACGCTCATCGCTCCGGAACGCCTCGTCGTGGCAGGTGCCATCTGACCGGGTCTCAGGCCTCGGCCTTCGCCCCGCGCGGCGCGATCAGCCGGAGGCCCTTCGCCTCCAGGGCCCGGTAGCAGTCGGGCAGGTCGAACGCGGCGAGCACGCCCGGCAGGAAGGTCGAGAGGGGCCAGTCGTAGTCCTCGTCCTCGGCCACGTCGGCGAAGGAGGTGAGGGCGTGCTTGAGCGTCACCCGGGTCACGAATCCCTCGTCTTCCAGCACCGCCGCGAAGGTCGCGGGAATTGCCCCCCAGCCCCGGGAGACGAGGTGGACCTCCTCATGCCCGATCCCCTTGAGCCACTCCAGCACCTTGAGCACGTCGAGCGTCCGCTGCGTCGGCACCGGCCGGCCGAGCATGATCCCGTGGGCCGCGTAGAAGTAGTCGTTCCCATACGGATTGAAGTACGAGTTGATCCCGCAGGTGTTCGGCCTCGACTCGCCGATCCCCCGCACGTCGCAGGCGTAGAAGGCCGAATCCGGCTCGGCGTTGACCAACCGTCGGATCAACGGCTCCTCGCGCAATTCCTCATCCGCCGATTTGTCCGAGACGTACAGGATCGCCCGCTTTGCGTCGGCCGGCGGCCGCGAGACGTGCGAGCGGTCATACAGGCGATAGACGATCGCCTCGACCCCCGGCTCGGTCGGCACCCCGTAATTCCCCAGGTGCGACGTCGGGTAATCCCGGCCCGAGATCGGCCGCATGATCCGATACGCCGGCAACGCTCGCGGCTCCGGCAGCCTCATGAACGCCTCGACCGCCGCCCGCGTGGCCTCGGCGTCCAGCTCCCCGCGCTGCTCGGCCAGCCGCTGCGACGCCTCCCGCGTGAAGGCGAAGATCGACTTCGAGCCGAGTTCGCCGCCCACCTGGCCCCCCGGGGCGCACTGGAGCGTCTCGTCCTCCTCCATCGTCAAGTCCGGCTCGGCCGACGAGTCCGACAGGCCCGTC
The DNA here is from genome assembly GCF_040717455.1 of Tautonia sp. JC769. Classification (NCBI taxonomy): domain Bacteria; kingdom Pseudomonadati; phylum Planctomycetota; class Planctomycetia; order Isosphaerales; family Isosphaeraceae; genus Tautonia; species Tautonia sp. JC769. Next base: position 19,516 of record NZ_JBFEFH010000010.1, on the reverse strand, counting down.
ACCTTGTTGAACCAGCCGTACATCGCCTCTCGGTTCTCCTGCGAGAACCCGTGCTCGGTCGGCCCGTAGAACAGGCCGATGTTCTCCTTCGCCCCCAAGAGGTCGTACAGCCTCTGCAGGCGTCGGTGCGCGAGGATCGATCCGCGGACGTCGAAGTAGTCACGTTCCTTGGCGAGGATGATCACCGGCTTCGGCGCCATCGCGGCCAGGAAGTCCTCGTGCTCGAGGCCCAGCTCCAGGGCCCTCGGCGGGCACTGCTCGGTGTCGGCCGGCAGCTCGTTCTCAAGGTTGCGCTGGAAGCTCGTCACGAAGCAGCTCGGCGCCCCCATCGTCCAGCGACGCTCCAGGCCGATCAGCCAGGTCGACATCGTGCCGCCGCCCGAGTTCCCCGTGATGCCGACCCGCTCCGGATCGATTTCCTCTCGGGTCAACAGATAGTCGAGCGCCCGGATGCCGTCCCAGGCGCGCCAGGTGCCGAAGAACTCGCCGGTCAGGTACTGCTGGTTGCCGGCGATCAGGTGCTCCCTCGTGCCTCCGCCGTACCGAGGTTTCCCCTGGTCGTCGAACGACTGCATCCGCTCCCCCTGGCCGATCGGGTCGAAGATCAGGCAAACATACCCCTGCCGGGCCAGCCCCTGGGCGAAGGCCTGATACGTCCCCCCCGCCTTGCCGTTGGCCGAGTGCCCGCAACTGCCGACCACGCCCGGCATCTTCCCGTCGCGATTCGTCGGCACGTAGAGGTTGGCCGTCACGAGGAACCCCGGCCGGCTCTCGAAGATCACATTCTCAATCCGGTAGCCGTCACGCTCGACAATCCCCGTGACCTGTGGATTCAAGGGGGTCTTCTCGGGCAATGGGCCGAAGCTCTCGGCGATCCGCTCGCGGACCGAGGCCACGTAACGCTCGGCGTCCTCCCTCGTCTGCATGGCGCGGAACGCCCGGTTCCGTTGCCGTTCCAGTTGTCGCACCCGCGCCGTGTAGAAATCCTGGAGCATCCTCGGGAATCGGTTGAGGATCGCCCGCTCGCTTTCCTGGGGCGCTAACGGGGCGGCCGAGGCCGATGCGATCGGCTGGAATGCCCGGGCCAGGGTCCAGGCCATCGACAGGGCCGCTCCGCTGCGGGCGAGGTCGCGACGGGTCACGGGGTGTTCGATCAAGGACATGACGGCAACTCCATGCGATCGGGAGTTCGGGGAGGATGGCCTTCCGGCGCCTTCACAGGGGACACTCGCGGTAGTCTAATGCCAGGGGGGGGCCCGCCGCCAAGGGTCAGTCCCGCCCGCCGGTCTCAATCCTCTCTTGACCACGGAGCCGTGATGACGATGTCTCGACCGAAGTCGATTGCCTTGCCCTCGCGTCGCCGATTCCTCCGCAGCTCGCTCGCCGCCGGGTTCGCCCTGTCCGCCGCGCCGGCCTTCGCCCGCGTCCGCCGCGTGGGGCCGAACGACCGCATCACCTTCGGCGTCATCGGCGTCGGCATCCAGGGGCGCGGCCTGGCGGTCCGCATGGCCCGGCGGCCCGACGCCCAGGTCGTCGCCGTGGCCGACGTCGTCGCCGAGCGCCGCGACGACACCAAGGCCCGGATCGAGGACGCCGTCGCCCGTCGGGACGATTCCGCCTCATTCTCCGGCTGCGACGTCTACGCCGACTTCCGCGAGCTGCTCGCCCGCGACGACATCGACGCCGTCATCATCGCCACGCCTGACCACTGGCACGCCATCCCCTGCATCATGGCCGCCGACGCCGGCAAGCACATCTACTGCGAGAAGCCGCTGACCCACTTCGTCGCCGAGGGCCGCGCCATCGCCGACGCCGTCGAGCGCAACGGCATCACCTTCCAGACCGGCAGCCAGCAGCGCAGCCCCGGCGAGTTCGGCGGCAACTTCCCGAGGGCCGTCGAGCTGGTCTGGAACGGCCGGATCGGCGAGGTGAAGACCATCCGCGTCGGCGTCGGCGGCCCCCCGAAGCCCGTCGATCTGGTGGCGCAGGAGGTCCCCGAAGGGACCGACTGGAATTTCTGGGTCGGCCCGGCCGAGTTCCACCCTTACAACGAGGTCCTCTGTCCTCAAGGTATCCACAACCATTTCCCCGACTGGCGCAGTTATGCCCCCTATGGCAACGGCGGGATCGCAGACATGGGGGCCCACCACTTCGACATCGCCCAGTGGGCCCTGAAGAAGCACGAGTCCGGCCCCGTTGCGATCGAGCCGCCGGCCGAGGGGACCACCGGCCTGCGATTCGTCTACGACAACGGCGTGGAGATGATCCACGGCGGTCCCGACGACTGCACCTTCGAGGGGACCGAGGGGATCATCCGCGTCGGCCGCTCGAAGTTCGCCACCGAGCCCGAATCCCTGGCCGAACCCTTGCCCGACGACGCCGAGCGGGTCGATGCCCGGGGCAGCCACTACGATAACTTCCTCGACTCGATCCGGGGTGACGCCCGGCCGGTCGCCTCGGCCGAGGTCGGCCACCGCACGGCGACCGTCTGCCACCTGGGCGTCATCGGCTACCAGGTGCGCCGGCCGCTGACCTGGGACCCGGCCGCCGAGCGCTTCAAGGACGACGACGAGGCCAACGCCCTGCTCTCCCGAGCCTACCGGGATCCCTGGACGCTTTAAGATTGATGAATTCTTTCGAGTTTGCGAATTACAATTCACTTCATCGAGGAAATACGCTGATGTCTCGACTTTTCGCATTCGCCGCCGTGTTTGGAATGCTCTGCCTGGGTGGCGCCGCCTCGGCAGACGACCCCTGGGTCGTCTACGAAGGGGGCTCCGGCCCGGGGGAGGGGAAGCAGATCGTCCTGATCTCGGGGGACGAGGAATACCGCTCCGAGGAAGGCTTGCCCCAGCTCGGCAAGATCCTGGCCACGCATCACGGCTTCACGTGCACCGTGCTCTTCGCAATCAACCCGGAAACCGGCGAGATCGACCCGAACTACGGCGGCAACATCCCCGGCCTGGAGGCGCTCGAGGATGCTGACCTGGTCATCATGGCCCTGCGCTTCCGCGGCCTGCCGGATGAGCAGATGAAGTACATTGTTGACTATGTCGAATCGGGCAAGCCGATCATCGGAATGCGGACCTCGACCCATGCCTTCAACCTGCCCGAAGATTCGACCTATGCCCATTACTCCTGGAGGAGCCGGGACTGGGACGGCGGGTTCGGCCGCCAGGTCCTGGGCGAGACCTGGATCAGCCACCACGGCACGCACGGGTCGGAGAGCACCCGGGGCATCGTCGCCCCCGGCGCCGACGAGCACCCGATCACCCGAGGCATCGACGACGGCGACATCTGGGGGCCGACCGACGTCTACGGCGTCACGCTCCCCTTGCCCGGTGACAGCCGACCGCTCATCCTCGGCCAGGTCGTCGCCGGCATGAGCCCCGACGACCCGCCCGTCGAGGGGGAGAAGAACGACCCGATGATGCCGATCGCCTGGACGAAGACGTACAAGGACGCTCGCATCTTCACCACAACCGCCGGTTCATCCGTCGATTTGGAGAGCGAGGGCCTGCGTCGCTTGCTGGTCAATGCCGCCTACTGGTGCCTCGGCATGGAAGGCCAGATCCCCGAGGAGGGCACCCCCGTCGACCTCGTCGGCGAGTACAATCCGACCCCCTTCGGCTTCAACGCCTACACGAAGGGCGTCAAGCCCTCGGCCCATGCCCTGACACCTTGACCGCGATCGGCCGGACCCGCCCGGCCGGGGGATGAGCATGATCGAGGCGTGGCGGCGGGCGGGGAGCGATCGGAGGCGATCGCTGCTCGCCCTGGACGCGGAGGCCGAAGGTTGGGGGGGGGCAGTGCGGCCCGCCGACCCTCTCGCGATGTCGGCGGGCGGCCGGCACGTGCGTGCCGGCCGCCCCGGCCGACGAGGCTCCCGGCACGACCCGAGCGGGAGTCTCACATCGTCGACATTACCCGGTTTCGATGGTCCAGGCGATCCCTCTTCGTTGAGAATTTTTGAATTTTTTTGAGGCGTGCATCCATCGCTCCCTTCCGTTCAGCGGGATCTCGCGTCACGATGCGACGGAACGGTCCTTCCCTCCACCCCCTCCGCCGACGGTCGATCGGCCTGCCGATCGGATCGAAAAGGGGAGGATCAAGCGGACCCAAGCCGGGCAGGGCGTGATGGCAAAAGCGTCGCCGTCTGGTTCGATCACGGGTCGAAGGGCGACGCGGGGGCCGGTCCGAGGGGGGGCATGGGGAGCCGCTTTCGCAGACGCTTCCCCTTCCTTGCCCTGGTTTCTGGAGAGGCTTGCCATGTTCTGTCGCCAAGGCTTCATCGCGTTGCTGGCGTTGAGCCCGGCAATCGGCCTGGCCGACGACTTCGACCGGCTCGAAGGCCGCACGCTCGCCGCGATTCCGAAGGGCACTGGCTCCGGGGCCGAGGCCCGCGAGGCATTGGCGCTGACCGACCTGCTGGCCTTGCCGAATCTCCTGGACGGGATCCGGTCGCCGGTCCTCGTCGTCGAGACGGACCAGGGCAACCCGAGCCGGGTGATGCTCGCCCCCGGGTTCTGGTCGCCGCCGCCTCGCGACGGGAGTGACCCGGAAGACCGCGACAAGCCGGTCGCCATCCTCATCCTGGAACGCTTCGCCACGTTCGAAGGCGGCGGGGGCGCGGCCCCCGATCGCCTGGCCCAGGGGGAGAATGTCGTCCTGTTCGACGGCTTCCAGTACGACCTCGACTCCGGCCAGGTCGTGCCGGAGGGGCAGGGGGGCGACCTCGCCTTCGTCCGCGACGAGGCGGATGGCGGGACGAGGCTTGAGGCGGTCGGCGGGGCCTCGCTCTTCGTGCTGACGGAGCCTCCCAGGTTCGCCGAAGCGGCGCCGGGTGTTCCCTCGGCCGGCCGGGTGATCGTGCCCGGCGACTACGCCGGCCGCTATCGCCTGTTCGCGGATGGCTCGCAGACCGGCACGCTCGACCTGGCGGTGGAGGGTCGGGCCGTGACGGGCCGCCTGCGGTCGGACCAGACGGGGACCTCGTACGAGGTGGTCGGCGAGGTCGAGGCCGGCACCGATCCCCCCGTGCGGTTCTCGATCCAGTTCCCCCGGTCTCGGCAGGAATACCGGGCCCGGCTCTTTTCCGAGGGGAAAGGCGCGATGGCCGGCACGGTCCTGATCCTCGACCGCGAACGGCCGTTCTATGCCCTCCGCATGGACAGTCCCGAATCCGAACCCGAAACCGAACCCGAATCGGACGACCAGCCATGACCGGACGCCGCTCTCCTCAATCCGACTCCAGCGACTTCGTCTTCCCCAGGTGCCAGGCGATCCCGCAGCTTGAGCGGGCCTCGCTGCGGATCGACGGCCGCGAGGTCGTCGGCTACGAGTTCGAGCCGGGCAAGCCGCGCCCGTGCTTCGTCCCCGTGCTCGGGCCGTCGGGGAAGGAGCTGACGCGGATCGGGCACCCGCACCCGGTCGGCCACGAGCATCACCGCTCGGTCTGGTTCGGCCACCAGTTCGTCGACGACGTCAACTTCTGGGGAGAGGTGCCGAACACCGACATCCAGGTGCGGCACAAGCGGGTCCTCTGGTACGAGGACGGACCCGATTGGGCCGCCTTCGCCGCCGAGATCGACTGGTACGCCGACGGCAAGAATCGCCTGTCGCAGCTTTTGATCGCCGCCGTCGAGCCGAGCGTCCGGTGGCAGGGCTGCTACGCGCTCGACCTGCAATCGCGGTTCACCTCGCCCGACGGCCGGCCCGTCGCGCTGGGCAAGACGAACTTCGGCTTCCTCGGCGTCCGACTGGCCAAGACGATCTCCGAGCAGTTCGGGGGGGGCCGGCTGACCGGGTCGGAAGGGGGGATCGGCGAGGACGCGATCTTCGAGACCCGGAACCGCTGGGTCGATTACTCCGGACCCGTCGCCCCTGGGGTGATGGAGGGGATCGCCTACTTCGACCACCCGGACAACCCGAGGCACCCGTCGCACTGGCACGTCCGCCGCGACGGCTGGATGTCGGCCGCCTTCTCCCACCCGGAGGCGTACGGCGTGGCGGCCGACCACCCGCTCGACCTCCGCTATCGCCTGTTCATTCACGGCGTCGCCGACTTCGAGTCCTCCTTCCCCGACCTCGATCAACCGTGGCAAGAGTTTGCCGAAACCCCGCCGTACGAATACATTGCGAGGGACGAGACCGGCTTCCCGAGCATCCGGCGTCGCCCCCGGGCCTGATCGGATGGCACCCAAAGGTTGAACATTCCGATGAGAACAGGGCGCAGGGTGCTCTCCGGTGTCGCTTTACACTGTGGGGCACCCCGCCTCGATCGGTCTTGAGGTTCGAACCCCGAAGGTCACGGTGAACGACGATCCAGCAACCGCTATGCGAATCTTCGAGATGAGACTGATCCGCAATCGAGCCGTGGTTGGGAGCTCCCTTCGGATGATCCCGATGGCCTTGGTGCTCGCCTGCGTCGCGGTCGGGCCGGCAATCGCGCGGGGTGCCGACGATCGCTTCGACGAGGTGATCCGGCCGATCCTCGAAGACAATTGCTACGCCTGCCATGCGCTCGGGGTGAACAAGGGGAACGTGGACCTGGAAACCCTGGCCGATGCGGGCGACTGGGCCGAGCCCGAGATCCGGGCCTCGTGGCTGGCCGTGCTCAAGAACGTGCAGGCCGAGATCATGCCCCCGTCCGACCATCCGCAGCCGTCGGACGAGGAGCGGAAGATCCTGCTTGACTGGATCACGTACGACGCCTTCGCCATCGACCCCGAGCACCCCGACCCCGGCCGCGTCACGGTCCGACGGCTGAATCGGACCGAGTACCGGAACACGATCCGCGACCTGATGGGCGTCGACTTCAACGTCGAGGCCGAGTTCCCGGCCGACGACACCGGACACGGCTTCGACACCATCGCCGACGTCCTGACGATTTCCCCGTTGTTGATGGAGCGTTACATCGCGGCGGCGCAGGATATTGTGGGCCGGGCGGTCCCGACCAGCTCGGGGACCGTCCCCGAGCGCTCGATCGGCGGCCGGCGGTTCCGGCCCGTGGGGGAGGATGAGAACGATCGTCCGCCCTCCGAGCCTGGGCGGCGATTCGGTGGGTTCGGTCGGAGGGGGGAGGGGTCGCTCTCGCTCTCCTACTACGAGCCGGCCGAGGTGGCCGCGACGGTCGGGGTGGAGCACGACGGCACCTATCAGGTCGTCCTGAATCTTTCCGCCACCGAGCGTTACGTCGAGGACCGGTTCGACGCCAACCGCTGCCTGCTGGTGGTGGCGGTGGACGGCGAGGAGCGGTTCCGCCGCGAGTTCGCGAGGCAGTCGGGCCAGTCGTACCGCTTCCCGATCGACCTGGACTGGGCGGCCGGCGACCACGAGATCACCCTGACCGTCGAGCCCTTGACCCCGGAGGCCGAGCAGGTCCGGTCGCTCACGCTCCGGCTCGATTCGGCCCAGGTCCTCGGGCCGTTCGAGGAGGAGCATCTCGTCCGGCCGGCGAACTACGAGCGGTTCTTCCCCGGCACCGTGCCCGACGATCCTGAGGAATTGCGCGCGTATACCCGCGCCCTGCTCGCCCGGTTCTCCACCCGGGCCTTCCGCCGACCCGTGGGAGACGAGACCGCCGAGCGTCTGACCGACCTGGCCCTGGCGATCGCCGACGAGCCGGGGGCGACCTATGAGGCCGGAGTCTCGCAGGCGATGGTGGCCGTGCTCGCCTCGCCGCGGTTCCTCTTCCGCGAGGAGGGGATCGAGCCGGGAAGTCCCGGGCCGCACCCGCTGATCGACGAGTACGCCCTGGCCTCCCGGCTGTCGTACCTGCTCTGGTCGACCATGCCCGACGACGAGCTGTTCGCCCTGGCCGATCGGGGGGAGCTGCGGGCGAACCTGGCCGAGCAGGTCGATCGGATGCTGGCCGACGAGCGCTCGAACCAGTTCGTGCGGAACTTCGTCGGCCAGTGGCTCCAGGTCCGCAACATCGACTCGATCCCGATCAACGCCTTCGCCGTCCTCTCCCGGGACGAGCCCCCCGACCCCGAGGCCGAGGCCCGCCGCGAGCGGTTCCGGGAGCTGCGGCGGAAGTCGTTCGAGGACCTGACCGACGCCGAGCGGGCCGAGCTGGACGAGGTCCGCGAGCAGTTCGGCCGCTCCCGCGACCGCTTCCGCCAGTTCGAACTGGACCGCTCGTTGCGCGTCGCCATGCGTCGGGAGACGGAGCTGCTGTTCGAGACGATCGTCCGGGAGGACCGCAGCCTGATCGAGCTGCTCGACAGCGACTACACCTTCCTCAACGAACGGCTCGCCCGGCACTACGGGATCGAGGGGGTGGAAGGGGACGAGATGCGGCGGGTCGACCTGCCGGCCGACAGCCCCCGGGGCGGCATCCTCACCCAGGGGACCTTGCTGGCGGTGACCTCGAACCCGGACCGGACCTCGCCCGTGAAGCGGGGGCTGTTCATCCTGGAGAACATCCTGGGCACACCGCCGGCGCCGCCGCCGCCCGATATTCCGTCGCTGGAGGAAGCGGGGAAGGACCTGGGCGGCCGGATCCCCTCGGTCCGCGAGGCGATGGAGCTGCACCGCAGCGACCCCCTGTGCAACTCGTGCCACAACCGGATGGACCCGCTCGGCCTGGCATTGGAACACTTCAACGCGCTGGGCATGTACCGCGAGGTGGAACGCACCGGCCCGATCGACGCCTCGGGCGTCCTGATCACCGGCGAGCCGTTCCGGTCGGTGCAGGACCTGAAGCGGATCCTCGCCCAGGACCGTCGGCACGACTTCTACCGATGCCTGGTCGAGAAGATGCTGACGTATGCCCTCGGCCGAGGGCTTGAGTACCACGACGTTCACACGGTGGACACGCTGGTTGATCGCCTCGAATCGAGCGGGGGACGCGCCTCGACCTTGATCCTCGGGGTCATTGAATCGCCGCCGTTTCAGCGGCGACGCGGGCCGGCGGCGACGACCACCGCCGAAACCAACGCCAATACCAAGAACACCACGTCCGATCCGGGCGACCGGATCATCGGAACCGACTGAGTCAGTCGATCCCTCGAACCTCGAAGGGGAATTCAAAGGTTATGACCGACCGCATCGATCCGATCGCCCAGGACCCTCGTGCCGATTTCAGCCGCCGACGATTCCTCCGAGGCTTGGGGACGTGCGTCGCGCTGCCGGCCCTCGCCTCGTGGCGCCCGACGGGGGTGCTGGCCGCCTCGGCACCGGCCCCGGGCGGCGCGGCGCTGGCCGCCACGACCGCCTCGGGCGCCCCGCTCCGGACGGCGTTCATCTGCTTCCCGAACGGGGCGATCCCCTCGACCTGGTGGCCGAAGGCCGAGGGCTCGGGCGCCGATTTCCAACTGAGCCGGACCCTGGAGCCGCTGGAGCCGGTGCGGGACCTGGTGCAGGTCGTCGGCGGCCTGGACCAGATCAACGCCACCGCCGGTCCCGACGGCGCGGGGGACCACGCCCGGGGCAACGGCACCTTCCTGACGAGCGTCCGCCTGAACAAGAGCGCGACCGACGTACGCGCGGGCGTCTCGATCGACCAGGCGATCGCGCGGCGGATCGGGCATCAGACGCGTCTGCCGTCGCTCGAACTGTCGTGCGAACCGGGCCGACGCTCGGGGGCGTGCGACTCGGGCTATGCCTGTGCCTACCAATTCAACCTCTCGTGGCGGTCGCCGACGACGCCGATGGCCCCCGAGTCGAACCCGCGGCTCGCCTTCGAGCGACTCTTCGGCGAAGGGCCGCCCGAGCAGCGGCGCGCGAACCTGGAGCGTCGGCGGCAGGAGCAGCGCTCGGTCCTCGACTTCGTGATGGACGAGGCGCGGTCGATGCAGCGTCGGCTCGACGCCGAGGACCGGCACAAGCTCGACCAGTATTTGACGGGCGTCCGGGAGATCGAGTCCCGGATCGAGAAGGCCGAGCAGTTCGGCCCCCCGGCCGACCCTGGCATCGACACGCCGCCGGGCGTCCCGCCCGAGTTCGGCGAATACGTGCAGCTCATGTACGACATGATGCTCCTGGCCTTCCAGACCGACTCGACCCGGGTGGCCACCTTCCTGCTCGCGCACGACGGCAGCAACCGCTCGTTCGACTTCATCGGGGTTTCCGAGGGGCACCACGACCTCTCGCACCACCAGAACCGGCAGGACTGGGTCGACAAGATCTCCGACATCGATCGGTGGTACGTCTCGCAGTTCGCCCGGTTCCTCGACCGCCTGCGGCAGACCCCCGACGCCGACGGCAACTCGCTCCTGCACAACTCGATGATCGTCTACGGCAGCGGCAACGCCGACGGCAACCGCCACACGCACGACAACCTGCCGATCGTCCTGGCCGGCGGCGCCGGCGGGGCCTTCACCACCGGGCGCTACGTCCGGCACAACTCCGAGCCGATGGCCAACCTGTTCCTCAGCATGGCCGACCTGATGGGCGTCGACGACTTGGCCCGCTTCGGCGACTCGACCGGACGATTGAGCAACCTTTGAGCCGTTGCTTGAGTTTGGCGATTGCCTGGGACAGACAGGACGCCGGGCTCGGCTTCGGACGCGAGGGCCCCTCACCCCGGCCCTCTCCCCGCCTGCGGGGAGAGGGGGCAGATTGATCCCTCGCCCCCGCATTGCGGGGGAGAGGGTGGCCGCAAGGCCGGGTGAGGGGGCTGGGAGCCGGACGTGACGGTTTGTGATCTGGACGGGATCCCTCTCCCCGCGGGCGGGGAGAGGGGGGCGGAGGCAAGACTCGCCCAAAGGGAGCGGGGACGTTGAGTGAGGCGAGAAGCGGGCGGAGGCGCTGCTAGGCCGTCCCCGCGCCTTCGGAGGCGGAGGCGGTCAGCTCGGGCTGGGACGGCGGCGGGGGGAGCGGCTCGGATGAGGGGTCGTAGGGGCCGAGGATGACCTGCTCGCCCTCGGACAGCCCCTCGACGACCTGCAACCGCTCGACCGAGCCGGGGAGCACGCCGACGGGCCGCGGTTCGACGCCGCCGGGGCCGAGGACGTAGCAAATCGTTTGGTTGCCGACGACGCTCAGCGCCTCGGCGGGGATCGTCAGGGCGTCTTGCGTCGCCGGGATCAGGATCTCGACCTCGGCGCTCAGGCCGGGGAGCAACCGCTCTCTGTCCTCGAGGTCGATCCGGACGTTGTAACGCATGATCCCGGAGAGCTGGGCCATGCGGTCCTCGTTGTCGACGAAGGGGGAGACGCTCGCGACCTTGCCCCGCAGGACGAGGCCCGGCTTGGCGTCCACCCGGACCAGGGCCTCCTGGCCCTCGGAGACCATCCAGATCTGCGTCTGGTTGACCTGGGCCTGGACGACCGGGCGTTCCAGGTCGGGCAGCATGAACAGGCGCATCCGGCGGTAGACCTCCAGGCCGAGGCGGATGGGCGTGTCGTCCCGGGTGGTGCCGTAGACGAGCTGGCCGTCGTGCGGGGCCCGGATCGTGCAGCGTTCGATCTGCTGCTCGGCCAGGGCCAGGCGATCCTCGTCCATCTCGCGACGGCGCTGGGCGAAGGTGTAGGTGGCCCGGGCCTGGTCGAGCCGGGCCTCGAGCTGCCGCGTCAGCTTCGGCTCGGTGTAGCTGCGGTAGTCGGCCAGGGCACGCTCGGCCTGTTCGAGGGCCAACTGGGCGCTGAGCATCGAGATGGCCTCGTCGCGGAGGGCCGAGAGCGAGACATACCCGAGGGGCAGGATGCGGTTGGTCCAGTCCAGGTGGTCGCTCTGCTGCTGGACCTGCGACTTCGCCAGGGCGACCTGGCCTTCGAGCTGCATCAAGGTCTCGAGCCGGACCCCGTCGAGGTATTCGGCCAGGGCGATCTCGGCGGCCTGGAGGTCGTAGCGGGCCTTGGCCTCGACCGCCTGGGCCTCCTCGACGCTGATGCGCAGGAGGCGGGCGATCTCGATGAAGCGGGAGGGGTCGATCTCGGCCAGGACCTGGCCGGCGCGGACGTAAGTCCCCTCGGGCACGAGGCTGATGATGGTCAGGCCCGCCGGGGTCTGCGACCGCCCGCCTCGGCGGCCGCCGCCGCCCCCGCCCGTGGTGGGCAGTCCGGCGCCGCTGATGTTCTCGACCTCGCACTCGATCATCGTGTACTGGGCGCTCTTGACCTGGCCAGGGACCGTCAGGCCGAAGCGGGTCTGGGGGTCGAGCCGCTCGACCTTCGCCACCGGGGGGCCTTCCGGCCGGCGATCCCGGTCCCAGGGCCAGCGTTCGGCCCCGGTGAGCCCGGCGAACCCGGTCATCGCCGCCATCGGGATCGCCAGCACGAGCAGCCTGGTCGGAGTCACGAGTCGCATCGCCAGGGCTCCGATTTCGCAAAGGGGAACAACACCGTCGGTCGCGAGGCCGACCCCCACCGGCCGGCTGATTCGAGCGAGGGGCGCTCGTCGTTCCGGGGCCGATCGGCCGCGACGGAGGCCCGGGGGAGCGGATCCGGCCCCGACGCCAACTCGCAGTCTCTAGGGTTATGAGCGGCAGGACATCCCGACCTGTCCCAACTCTCTGCCGGTCGCCCTTGCCGGATCGGCCCGGCCGTCGCCGCTCCCGGGGGAGGGGTGCGGGGCCGATGCCGCCGTCCTGTCCCCGAGAAGCCCCCCGACCCGATCCTCGGCGTTGCTCGGCAGAGGGGCCGTCGATGGCAACGTCTTCCCCCCGGTTCCGTGTTCTGCTACAACGAGAAGGTGTTACACTCCTGTTGAACACACGCCGGGAGGCGACCAGCCCCGGCCCAGAAAGGGGAGGGGGACCGTCTCATGATCCGAGTCCTCGGTGGCCCGAAGCGGCTCTGCGACGGCATGACCCGACGCGACCTGATGCAGGTCGGGGCGCTCGGCCTCCTCGGACTGGGAGCGGGGGCGGGCGTGCCGGCGGGGCCGGCGATCGGCGCGGAGTCGGCGTCGCGGCTCCCCGGGTTCGGCAAGGCGAAGTCGTGCATCCTGCTGTACCTGTACGGCGCCCCGAGCCAGATCGAGACGTTCGACCCGAAGCCCGACGCCCCGTACGAGGTCCGCGGCGACCTGGGGACGATCCCGAGCAACGTGCCGGGGCTGGCCATCGGCGAGGGGTTCCCCCGGATGGCGAAGGTGATGGACCGCGTGACCGTCTTGCGGTCGGTCACGCATCCGTACCCGATCCACGGCGTCGCCTTCGCCACGACGGCGACCCCCCGGATCGAGCTGCCGATGGAGCTGAACCCGAGGGACGCCGCCCACTGGCCCTACATCGGCTCGGCCGTCGACTACATGGACCGGCGCCAGGCGCCCGAAGGGTTCGTGCCCCCGGTCCCCCGGAACGTCGCCTTGCCCTGGGCGTTCAGCACGCAGCGGACGGGGGAGGTGGCCCGGGCCGGCCCGTACGGCGGGTTCCTCGGGCCGTCGTTCGACCCGGTCTGGACCGAGTTCCAGGGGCGGGGGACGGTCTCGGCCCGCAAGACCCTCGCCGGCAAGACCTGGGAAGGCCCCGAGCTGTACCGCGGGATCACCCCCGACAGCCGCTTCCGCCTGGCCGAGGTGACCGGCCGGCCCCCCGAGTTGACGCTCGACCGCCTCGACCGCCGCCGGTCGCTGCTCCAGCAGATCGAGCGGGCCCGGCCGGGACTCGACGCGGCGATGGACCGCGTCGGCAGCGTCGATGACCAGCGGGCGATGGCCTTCGGCATGATGCAGTCGGGCAAGCTCGCGCGGGCGTTCGACCTGTCGGAGGAGTCGGAATCGACCCGGGACCTCTACGGCATGACCCTCTTCGGCCAGGCCAGCCTGACGGCCCGCCGCCTGGTCGAGGCCGGCGGCCGGTTCGTCTCGGTCTTCTGGGACGAGTACGGCCTGGCCGGCTACGGCTGGGATACCCACTGGGACCACTACCCCCGGATGAAGGACGAGCTGATGCCGGGCCTGGATCGGACCCTCTCCGGCCTCCTGCTCGACCTCGACCAGCGCGGGTTGCTCGACGAGACACTGGTGGTCGTCCTGAGCGAACACGGCCGGACCCCCCGGATCAGCAACATCGCGGGCGGCGGGGGCCGCGACCACTGGTCGCGCTGCTACTCCCTCTTGATGGCCGGCGGCGGGGTCGCCCGGGGGCAGGTCGTCGGCAAGTCCGACCGGATCGCCTCGGACCCGGTCGATCGACCCATCTCTCCCAAGGATGTCCTGGCGACGATCGTGCACCTGCTGGGGATCGACCCGGGCAGCGAGTGGCACGACCGTCAGGGGCGTCCCCTCCCGCTCGTGCCCGAGGCCTCGGTGATTCCCGAGGCCCTCGCCTGACCCGACCCACCGAATACGAGGCCCGATCCGGTGCCCGGCGTCTTCCTCTCCCGATCGACGCCGGGCCACCCCAAGGAAAGGATCCGGGCTTCCCCCCGTTTTTCCTCTCGGGAGCTGAATGATGCCGATGGAGCCGCACGGCCACAACCACGACCACGCCTTTCGCCACCTGAACGCGACCGATCGGGAAGGCCTGATGCTCGTGACCCGCCGCAACATGCTCAAGGCGGGCATGGCCGGGATCGCGGGCCTGACGCTCCCGGACCTGCTGCGACAGCGGGCCGCCGCGTCGGAGGCCGGCCGGCCGATCGCCGGGCGCAAGGCGGTGATTCTGCTGTGGATGGCCGGCGGCCCGAGCCAGATCGACACCTGGGACCCGAAGCCCGACCGCCCGTACGAGAACCGTGGCCCGTTCGGCGTGATCCAGACCGCCCTGCCCGGTGTGCATATCTGCGAGCACCTGCCGAAGCAGGCGGCGATGCTCGACAAGTTCACCATACTTCGATCGGTGGATGCGGCCCACAGCAATCACGAGCCGAACAAGGTCTTCCAGACCGGCAACCTGGAAGCCGCCCCGCGGATCAACCCGAGGGGGGATTCGTACCCGGCCATCGGCTCGGTCGTGGCCAAGCACCGCGGGGCGAATCATCCGGGGATGCCGCCGTACGTCGCCTTCCAGACCTCCCGGACGCACATCGCCTATGCCGGGGTCCTGGGCAAGGAATACGACCCGTTCATCGCCAACCAGGCCGCGCGGCTGCCGATCTACAACAACGTCGGTGTCGATTCCGGCCGGATGAGCAACGCCGAGCTGTTCAACCTGCCCAGCGGCCTGACCGAGCAGCGGATCCGGGGGCGTCGATCGCTGCTCGAACAGTTCGACGACACCCGACGGGCGATCGAGTCGTCTCCCTCGGTCGATGCGATGGACGACTACGGCCGCCAGGCGATCGAGCTGATCGCCGGCCGACGCGCCCGGGACGCCTTCGACCTGGAGCGGGAGCCGCAGGAGATCCGCGACCGCTACGGCAAGCACCTCTGGTGTCAGCAGGCGTTGCTCGCCCGGCGTCTGGTCGAGTCGGGCGTCTCGTTCGTGACGCTCGACCTGAGCTACCACCCGGCCTCGGGCACCTGGGACAACCACGGCGACAACATCCCGCCCTATGGCGGCATCAGCAAGGGGCTGAAGCCCTTGCTGCCGCTGTTTGATCACCTGATCACGACCCTGGTCGACGACCTGGAGCGGCTCGGCCTGCTCGACGACGTGCTCGTGATCGCGCAGGGGGAGTTCGGCCGGACGCCCCAACTGGGCACCCAGGGCAGCACCGACGGGCGGAACCACTGGACCGGCGTCATGTCGATGTGCATGGCCGGCGGCGGCTTGAACCACGGCCAGGTGATCGGCTCGTCGATGCCCGACGGCGGCCACATCAAGGATCGTCCGGTGACCCCCGGCGACCTGGCCGCGACGATCTACAAGCACATGGGGGTCCCGCTCGACGCCCACTACCTCGAGAAGGACGGTCGGCCCCGGGCGATCGTCGATCGGGGGGAACCGATCGCCGAGCTGTTCTGAGGCGACCGAACGGCCCGCGTTCCGTACGCGCGGGCCTTGCAGTCGGATCGATGCCGGATCGCGGCTCGCGAGGCCAGGGCAGTTCGTGCCGGGAACGGCCGCCTCGGCTGGGCGGGCGGGTGATTGTCTGGGCGGATCGCCTCGCCTCGTGTCGCCTCGCCCGACGGCGGCCCTTGCGCACGCTCAGGAATCGATGCGGAAGTGCTGGACGTCGTGCTCGCGGAGCCATTCGAGCAGGGCTTCCTGGTCCTCGTTGATCTCGACCTCGGTGAAGTTCTCGGTGTCGAGGGGGGAGACGAGCAGGACGACCCCCTCATCGAGGGCGCGTTCGACCTCCTCGCGGGCGATCCAGTATTCGTGCGGCCCGAGCGGCGGCACGCCCGGTGCGTCGGGTGCGGACATGAAATAGACCAGTTGCGAGCGGAGCCGGGCCGAGATGGTCAGCGGGGCGACCTCGGGGTGGTCGAGCGGGACCAGGCGAGACTGAGACATCGGAGGGCAAGGACCTTCGGGGGTTGCGGCCGAGCGTCGGCGACACGCGTCGTGCCGCGCCCGTGGGGAGGATCGCTGAACTCATGATAGTCACGGGCAGGAGGACTTGTCACGAAGTCCGGGCCCGCAGCCGGGGCAAGGACGACGACCCTCCCGTAGGGTGCCGTCGAGTCCTCGAAGACGCACCGATCCGTATTCGAAGCGCAGGGGGTGCTTCGAGGACTCGACGGCACCCTACGAGAAAAGCCACCGCCCGGAGGGGCGATGGCTTGGGAGGGGCTGCGAGGCGAGGCAAGACGAGGCCGGATCAGGCCCCGGACCGGACGCGATGGTGCGGGGGGGGCGTCGGGTCGTAGGCGTCGTGGGGGACCTTGCCGGTCTCGAGGAACGCCTTGGTGCGCAACAGGATCTGCTGGAGCTGGTGCTTCGGGGAATAGCCGGCCAGCCAGGCGAGGCCATGGCCGAGGGCGCCGCCGGGGGGGCTGTAGGACATCGAGGCGTGGACCGTCGTGCCGCCGTCGGGCTGGGCGACGTAGCGGGCGGCCCCGGCGTAGCGCAGCTCCGACTGGCCGGAGCTGTGCCAGGCGACGGCCTGGTTCGGCTCGAACCGGGTGATGATGTCCTCGACCTCGAACGTGATGCCCCCGGGGCCGATCAGGGACCATCGCCAGTGGTGTTGCCCGACCTTCTGGACGTCGCGGACGTTCGGCAGGACGTGGGGATAGTTCTCGTAATCGGTCAAGAAGGCGAAGACGTCCTCGACCGGGGCCTGGATCGTGATCGAGTCGTGCGACTCGAAGGCGCGATTGCCGCCGTCGGCCCCGAGCAGGGTCTGGAGCGGCAGGTCGGCGAGGGACCGGCTGAGCAGGCCCGCCCCGGCGAGCCCGCCGGCCAGGCCGAGCAACCCGCCCCGCGCCAGGCCGCCCAGCAGCAGGGCACCGCCCGAGGCCCCGGCGAGCAGCCGGGCCGAGGGGTCCCACTGGGCCGGGGTCGGGTCGGGCCGGGCACTGCTCCGGCGCCGGACCCGATCGTGCAAGGGGGCTTCGAGGGTGTCGGGGCCGTAGTGCGGCTGGAGGTGGTCGATGACCCCGATCACACCCCGGGTCGAGGCGACCGTGTCGAGCAGGGGCTCGACCTCGTCGGGCAGGACCGGGCCGCTGACGGTCGCCTGGCCGTCCAGGACCGAGACGGTGATGTTCCTCGGGTGCGAGGCGACGCGGCCGATGGCCGACCGGATGCGATCGACGATCACCCGATCGGGGGCATGGTCGCTGGTCATCGCGGCCCGGCCCTCGGCGATCAGCCCCTGGGCCCGGTTGCGGGCGTCGACGCCGGCCTTCCGCGAGAGGGTTTCGAGCTGGTGCATCTGGTGGTCGAACTGGTCTCGGACCAGGGCCCGGCGCCGACGGCCCCGCTCGGGGTCGAAGTAGTACATCAGGCCGGCACCGATCCCCAGCAAGGAAAGCGCTCGAATCATGAGTCTGTCGGCCTCGCGTCGAGCCGCATCACTCGATTGAAAGAGGCCGTCCTTCTCTTCGTGGTTGCGGGTGCGTGACACAGCTGCCGTGAGCAACAGATGCAAGGACATCATGCAGAGATTGTGCCAATGAACCCGGGGCGCGAACGCGATCGGGGCGATCGGGGGGCATTTGCCCAGCCCGATCGGGGCGTAAAGCCATCCCGAGGGGTTCCGGATTTCGGAACGGGGGGGCGAGCACCGCCGGGAGGGTCGGGAGGCGGGGCTCCCTCCTCCAGGTTCAGGAGTCGCCCGAGAGGGCGAGCATGAGGATCACGACGCCGAGGATGATCAGGCCCCAGATGGCCAGAGTGACGAAGGCCGTCCGGAGCTCGGGGGAGAGGTTCGGCAAGGCCCGACGCCGGGCAGGCTCGGGGGCCGGGGGAGGGGGAGGCAGGTCGTCCGAGTCCGGTCCTTGTCCCGGAGCGGTCGAAGTGAAGGAAGGAGGGGCGCCGGGGGTTGAGGAGGCAAGGGGCGGCCCGGCGGTCCGGGTCGCGTCGTCGCCGGAGTCGAGCCAGGAGCGGAGGGCGAGGGCGAACTCGCCGATGGTCGGGAAGCGGTCGTCCGGGTTTCGGGAGAGGGCACGGACGCAGATGGCTTCGAGGGCCGGGGAGAGGTCGGGCCGGAATTGTCGGGGGGACGGGGGCGGCTCTTCGAGCTTCCGGTAGATGACCACGTGCGACGGCCCCTGGAACGGCCGACGGCCGCAGAGCAATTCGAACAGGACGACGGCCAGGCTGTACTGGTCGCTGGCCGGGGGGACGTCGCCGTTGATGCCGGCGGCGACCTCGGGGGCCATGTAGCCGGGGGTCCCCATGATCGTGCCGACCTCGGTGATCGTCGCGTCGCTCGGGCCGCGGTGCTGGGCGAGGCCGAAGTCGGCGATCAGGACCTCGCCGGCGGCGTCGATCAGGAGGTTCGACGGCTTGATGTCGCGGTGGACGATGCCCAGCTCGTGCGCGTGTTCGAGGGCCTCGGCCAGGTCGGCGATCATCTCGACCGCGCGTCGGGCGGGCAGGGGGCCGTCGATCAGGAGGTCGGCGACGGTCGAGCCGGGGACGTAGGCCGAGGCGATGTAGTCGTGCCCCTGGTCGTCCTGGCCGGCGTCGAAGACGGGCACGATGTGGCCGTGGCGCAGCTTGCCGGCGGCCCGGGCCTCGCGGAGGAAGCGCTCGACGGCCGAGGGGGCTTCGAGGACCCCCGGGTGCGGGACCTTAAGGGCCACGTCCCGGTCGAGCTGGGGGTCATGCGCGCAGTAGACCGAGCCGAAGGCCCCGGAGCCGATCTCCCGCTTGATGACGTATCGCCCGACCTGCCGGGGCATCTCGCGATCCGGACGAGCCCGCTCCCCGGCCCCCTTGACCAGGGTGGTCAGCTCCTGCGTCTCGGCCGACCCGGTGCGGCCGACCGGCGAGGCGCCGGGGGGGACATCGGCCAGGCTGAACCGCGATCCGCAGATCGGGCAGCGGACGGGATGACCGGCCAGCGAGGGGTCGAAGCGGTTGATCCGCTCGCACGACGGGTTCGGGCAGCGGACGGTCACGGGCATCGCGATCTCCCCGGTGGGATCGGGCAAGCACACCAATCACATCAAAAAAAAGGGAGGGGATGTGGGCGGCTCGCACGGGGTCCGGGGAGACGGCGTGGGAGGCCCAACGGGTTATCCTATGACATGGTTGCCGCCCGGGCCAGCGGACGGCGACCAACGC